>CAYYEC010000014.1:0-19234 GCA_964470745.1 uncultured Eubacteriales bacterium
ATCTTATACTGAATGTATCAGGTGGAGTTATTGGGTTTTATGGAAGTTTAATATTCAAAAAAATTCATATATAGATTTCGCGTAAATGATTCTACATTTTAATTTATCCAATGACAGCATGTGAAATTGATGGACTTGAAAAGATTGAAACAGAAGCAAAAAAGTATTATATTTAATAATATTATGATAGAATATAAATACAAATAATGTTTAATTTGAGTTATTAGTATAGGAGGAATAGCGTATGTATGCATATGAAACGATAGTAACTACTTCAGATATAGATAAATTGACCATACCGGTTAGTATAAAAAAGAAACTCAAAAAGGATAGTAAAGTTAAATTAATAATTATGATTGATGAAGAAGATACTGAAAATGTTGTAAGTGAAAAAGTAGAAAATCCTTTATATGAGTTAGCTAATTTGTCAAATAAGGAGAATTTAACTGATGGATCAATTAACCATGATAAAGATATCTACATCTAAAGGCATATTTATTGACACAGGAGCATTTATAGCTATAATTGTGAAAAATGATATTAATCATGTTAAAGCTAATGAATATTGGAACAAAATTCTTGAAAATAATATACCTATTATTACTTCAAATTTTGTTATTTCAGAGACATATACCTGGCTAAGATATAAGACTTCACATTTTGAAGCTACAAAATTTCTTGATATTATTAGTAATGCAATAAAACATAATTATATTGAGGTTTTATATTCAGATGAATATATTGAAGGTAGGGCTATAAATATACTTGTAAAATATAATGACCAAGATATATCATATGTTGATTCAGTTAGTTTTTCAATTATGGAAAATAAGGATATTAAAATTGCCTTTACTTTTGATAATCATTTTAGGATGATGAATTTTAATATTCTTACTGACTATTAATAAACTTTTAATATAACTAATGACAGCATATGAAATTGATAGACTTGAGCAGATTGAAAAAGGATATTGCTTTTAAAAAAAATGTGGGAATAATTTATTATAGAAGTTGTATTTAAGATAAAATAAGAGTTGCAAGCTGAGCAGCTAACGAATGAATTAAAAATAATCACCGACTTTTCAACGGAGGGTGATTATTTTTTTGTCTTATATTTCAATATTAAATACAATGTATGTACTCGGTTCTCCATTAGTGCTAAAATATATAATATTGCAAATATATTTTGAAAAGAGGTTATTATGGAATTGAAGTTAGAGAAGTATAAGTTGATTTTTCTTGCATCAGTAACATTTTTTTGGTTTTCTTTATATGCTTATATACCTGAATTATCGACTTATGCCAAGGATCTGGGAGCGTCGTATAAATTAATTGGAATCATCACCGGGGCATATGGATTTACTCAAATGCTTTTGAGAATACCTTTGGGAATAGTTTCTGATCGGCTGAATAATAGAAAAGGATTTATTTTGCTAGGGATTTTTGTAACAATTGTTAGTTCAATGGTTACATTTATTTATCCTTCAGCCTATTCCTTATTAGCAACTAGACTATTAGCGGGAGTTTCTGCTGCTACATGGGTAGCATTTACAGTACTTTTTGCAAGTTATTTTAAAAAGGATGAATCAACAAAGGCTATAGGGATTGTGAACTCTTTTAATGCTTTAGGGCAGTTGGTGGCAATGTTTATTGGAGGATTTGTATCATTTAAATTTGGTACCAGATATTTATATTTACTGGCAGCATTAGGTGGGTTAATTGCTTTTATAGCCGCAATTTCAATACGAGAAAATAAGGTTGAAGATAAAAAACCTATGTCTTTAAGAGAAATAATTGTAGTAGTAAGACACAGGAAACTAATTGTTGTTTCAATTCTAGCTATTTTATCCCAGATTGTGACATTTGGAACTGTATTCGGATTTGTCCCAATTGTGGCTCAGAATCTCGGCGCAAACAGCTTTCAGCTAAGCATGCTGTCGGTAGCAACAATATTACCAGCGATTATTATATCATCTGCATCAGGAACTTTTTTTGTGAAATGGTGGGGAGCAACAAAAACCATAATTATTGGATACACAATTAGTGCTGTATTATGTATTTACATACCATTTATACCAAACTTGGTTATACTACTTATAGTACAGCTTTTAAGTGGTATTGGCAGGAGTATGGTTTTTTCTCTTTTAATGGGGTTATGTATTTTAGATTTTGAACATGATAAAAGGGCCACAGCTATGGGATTCTTTCAGGCTATATATGGAATCGGAATGGTAGCAGGGCCAGTTATATTGGGATTTGTAAGTGCTAAATTTGGCTTGACCACAGGCTTTATTGTTGTTGGAATTATAGGGCTTTTTGCTGTAGCTGTTACTAAGATTTTTATTGCAGAAAATAATAAAAAATAATTTATTTTGCGTTATAAAATTTATGCTATAATTATGAAAAGCCAGTCCATGAAATTTATTTATTATAACAAAGTTTGGGGTTAAAGTAATGAAAAATTTTTTAAAAGGGGTAAAAGGTGCATCACCAATAGTTCTAGGGTATATACCTATTGGATTTGCTTTCGGTGTATTGGCTGTTCAACAAGGGATGTCTATTTCGAGTATTTTTTTTATGTCTTTATTTATTTACGCGGGCTCTTCGCAGTTTATAGGGTCTGCAATGATTTTTGCCGGTGCAGCAAGTGTATCGATTATTACTACTGCTTTTTTGGTAAATTTAAGACATCTATTAATGTCTGCATCGCTTTCACCATATTTAAAGCATGTTCATACTTCAAAACAAGCAGTTATTTCTCATGGTATTACAGATGAAACCTTTGCGGTGGGAATTTCTTATGCTGGAAATACTAAAGAAGGTGAGAAATGTTCTGAAGGTTATTATTTTGGTCTCCATATAACTTCCCAGACTAGTTGGATTATAAGCACTGTACTTGGTGGATTTCTTGGAGGATTGATTTCTGATCCGACGAAATATGGAATAGATTTTGCTCTTTCAGCTATGTTTATTGGACTACTATTTATGCAATTAAAAGATAAAAAAGATATTATTGTAGCCATTAGTGGAGGAGTCTTGTCCATATTGTTTATTGTCACAGGAAGTGGCAGTTTTAATATTATTATTGCAACAGTTCTTGCAGCAACTATAGGAGTGATTTTAGAGATATGCAACAAAAAATATTTCTCATTATAATAGGTATGGCGGTAGTTACATATATTCCAAGAATGCTTCCTTTAGTAGTTCTTTCAAAAGTCGATATACCGCCGCTAATAACCAGATGGTTAAAATATGTTCCTGTAGCGGTATTGTCAGCTTTACTTTTTCCTTCAATTCTTATGAGTAATGAGAAAATTGCCATTGGATTTGAAAATAAAGCAATGCTTGCAGCAATACCTTGTATACTCATTGCATATAAAACTAAAAATCTTTTTCTGACAGTATCTGTAGGTATAGGTGTCATGTTCTTAATTAGGTTTTTTAAGCTTTTTTGAGTGTGCAATTTTACGGTATGATTGGGATAATGAAGACAATTTATGAGTTTTTGGAGGAAATATGCTTGATAGTTATTAACATTATATCCTTAAGAATTCAATAATACAAATATTTACTATATATTTGTAATTGCAAATTATACTTATACTTTAAAATAAAAAAATGATTTATCAAAAGTTTATTTTCTGATATAATGCAATAATTAACTATATACAAAAAGGAAACCACTAATTATGAATGAAATAATCTCGAAGGTAATACCAATATTATTGCTTATTTCTCTAGGATATTTTATCCGTACGAAGAATATGTTAAAAGATCAATCTATAGATGATATTAAAAAGCTTATTATAAACATTTCACTTCCGTCAATCTTATTTATTACATTTTTGAATATGGAATTCAAAGTGGAATATTTACTTGTGTTTGTCATAGTATTTCTAATGTTAGCCATGCTGTATTTTATAGGCATTTTACTAAATAAAATAAATTTGATTACTCATCCATTACTACCTTTTGTAATTACAGGGTGTACTTTTGGATTATTGGGAATATCACTTTATGAGACAGTTTTTGGAGCTGAAAATCTTGAAAAAATATCAATACTGGGTGTAGGGCATGAGCTTTTCATGTGGATATTCTTTTTTAATGCTATAAAAATGAGATTTAATAATGAAAGATTTTCTATTGAAACTATAAAAAATATCTTCAGGTCTCCTCTTGTTCTGTCTATAGTATTTGGACTTGCTTTTAATATTCTTGGATTTGGACAGGCTTTCCTGGAAAATACATTTTTAAAGGGCATATATACAGTGCTTCAATATTTAGGGAATATAGCAACTCCATTTATATTGATAATAGTTGGATTTGGATTGAAATTCAATAAAAAATACATGAAACAAAGTGCTATTTTGGTTTCAATAAGATATATTGCAATGTTTATTGTGGGATATACATTAAAATTCTTATTAATTGATAGAATAATTCCAAATGACAGATTATTTGACTATGGTTTTTTCACATTTCTTATATTGCCACCTCCATACTCTTTAACCATTTTTGTAGGACAATATGCAACTGATGAAAATAAGGAGTTAATTAATAATACACTTGTACTAAGTACTGTGGTCTGTATTACAGCATATATAAGCTTTGTAGCTTTAATCGGATTTTGATTGGAGCCAGAAGAAAAAGTTTTAGTGAACCAATTGACCATGACTTTTAATTTAAATATAATTATCTATAGATTTCACGATAAACATTTTACATCCTAATTCAGGTATGGTGAAATCTAGACCTTGTAAACTCATGGAACACGATATTCCTTATGTAAATTATTTCTCGCGTTCTATATAAAGAATAAAAGTTTGGGGGAATTAGTATACCTATTTTAGAAGAAGTTTTGCAACTCTTTTTAGCAACACTGATATTTTTTTTAATATATAAAGATACGAATAGGAATTTTAGATTATTTTTTAAGAATGTAGAAAGAAAATTCCTAATAATCCATATGATAAAGTTAAGTGTATATTTTATTGTATTATTTAAGTTTAAGTCATACATCATATACTACAAATTAATATTATTATTTACAGCCACATTAATATTGATATTTATGGCTTTACTTACCTTAAAACAAGTAGAAAAAGGGATACAAGAGCTTAGAGACTTCAAAAGTACAGGATATAGGGCTTTTAAGTACAATAAATTCATAGAATATTTATTATATATGTTTGCAATCTTAATGAATTTTGCAGAATTTAGAAAGAATAAAAACGAGATAAAAGAAAAATCTAAAGAAATGATGTATATAGCTATATTTCCAGTGCAAAAGTATATAGCAGTAAGTATAACAGGGATTCAGTTTACTCCTCGCAAAGAGAAATTCATCACAGATAAGCAGATAGAAGAGATTAATGCTGAATTGCAGCCGGGAGATATTTTACTAAAACGTAATGATTGGCAGGCAACTAATCTAGGTATAGAAGGATTTTGGACTCACACAGGTCTATACATAGGAAGTATAGATGAAATGGATGAATACTTTAATAATGTAAAGTCTTTAGGAGGAGAGAAATTCTCCCATAAAATAAGAGAGATAAATGAAGAAATATATAAAAAGTTATTAAGCAATAGAGAACTTGTAGTTATAGAGGCAATTGAAGAAGGAGTATCAATAAAAGAATTGGACAATATTGCAAAGGTTGATTATTTCTCAGCTTTAAGACCTCGAATTTCAAAAGAGAAAAGGATGAATGCAATACTAAAGGCAATTACTTTTGTAGGTTCACCTTATGATTACCATTTCAATATTGAATCAGATGATGCATTTATATGCACTGAAGTAATAAAGAAATCCTATGATCAAAGTATCACTTTTCCCATGAGCCAAAGGCTTGGGAAAAAGATAATATTACCAAATAGTATAGCTAGAAAGTACCTTCAAGAGAGAAAAAAGAAATCTAGAGAATTAGATTTTGTACTCTTTTATGATTTAAACATTAAGTCGAGGCAGGCATTTAAGAATTCTGAAAAAGAATTTAGCAGAACATATAGAAGAAATATTGCTTATTATAGGAAAAGAGATATGTTAAGATATCTCTCTACTATTGCAGTAGGCGAAATTCCTGGATTCCCTAAATAGACAATAATTATGAATATTGCTTTATTGTACGTCTTTGTGCTACTTTTATATTTGCAGTTAAAATATATAATAATAAATTATCTAATATCGGATTACCTGTGGAAGGTGAGAGGATAGAGCAAGCTATTGAAATAGAGAGACAGCTTGAGGCTTAAGCTCAATTATTCCGGGGAACCTCTCAGCTTTTAATTAAAAGTTGAGAGGTTTTAATACGTCATACATTTCACTACTATTTAAAGTGTCTCCACAAAATATGAATAAGTAACACATCAAGTAAATCAAAAATTACGAATATTTACTTATGTTTATCAATATAAATGATTATATGCTTTGTAATACAAGTTATTGTTTGCCTTGCAGTTAACTATAAATGCTACAAAAAAGGGTTAGGATGTTTTGGTGGCCTGTAATGCATATTGTTCAGGGTATGCAGACCACAAACAGAGGAAGTGGATTTGTAAAGCTTTAAATAAAACTATGGAAAAGAAGCTTTACAAACCACTAGGTCGGTTTAAAAGAGGGGGAATTAAGATGTTAGAACCAGTTCGAGATAAAAATGAAAAGTCAACCTTGGCAGACGTTATTGATAGGCTTCTGGATAAGGGACTGGTAATCAATGCAGACATTGTTGTATCTGTAGCAGGAGTAGAGCTGTTAGGAGTAAAGGTAAGAGCTGCCTTAGCCTCATTTGCGACAGCAGCAAAGTTTGGTCTTGAATTTCCTTCAGGCACGAATTTAGAAACAGAGGCGTGGAAAGAAGCTCAAGCTGGTATGGAAACATGTCCACAGTGTGGTAAAGAAGTAACTAAAGAAGAGTTACTGAATGAGTGCTGTCCATGGTGTGGATGGGTCAGTGCAAAGGCAGAAAAGAAATTAAAAGAGAGGGAATTGGAAGGCATACAGAGAATATCTACTCCTACTCCTCAGAAATAACAAGGTCATAAAAAGGGAAGGTTTATGGTAAGACGGTAAGCAGAGGGGGATTTGAATGAGTAATTGCCGGGAAGGTCAAGGTGAGAATAGACAATCAAAAGAAAGTTTAAGTCTATTCCTAGACATTTTGGATGAGAAGAGCAGAAAAATATTCTGGTACTTCCGATGGAATGGACATGCCAGACTTGCTGAATTGACCAATCTTATTGGTGCCTCCAGCGATATGGAGGTCTTATATAGAATAAAGGAAGTAATTAATCCGGCGGCAGTCAGAATTTTTGGTAGACCTTTATTGGAATTTAGTGAATCCCGCATTGATCGTATTACCGGAAAAAAGGTGCTTTTTCATTGGTGGCTGCTAGCTTTTACAGAGGATATCCACCCCTTAAAAGGGAAAGAAGGAAAATCTTTAGTGGATATTTTTGATGAAGATGATCATATTGTGATTATTTCTGAGATATCTCCTATAGTCACAGTGAAGGATACAGCGAAAGTAGAGCAGCGACACGGTATACTAAGTATCAGGCTGAATAAAAATCAATAAAAGCCAGAAAAAAGGGGATAGAGTTTATGGCACTTAATATAGATGAGGATAATTTAAAACACGGTTTACTAGGGTTGGTTATGGCTTTAGTGGAAATCATCAGGGATGCTTTGAAACATCAGGCACGTGAAAGAATGAAAAGTAATATTTTAAGTAGTGAGGAGATGGAGAGATTAGGGAATGCCTTAATGGAACTGGACATTGCTATTGAAGCGATAAAGGAAGAGCAGGGGATTACTGAATCGGTTAAAGGTGTACGAGATGGGTTGGATGAGATTGTAGATAGTGTTGTAGACAGGCTTCTAAATCCTGAAAGATGGGCAGAAGAAGCCAATGAAAAAGTTTAGGCAAAGGTAGGGATGACGATGGAATACCTTTATATTGCTATGTTTTTACAGGAGGTAGGACAAGAGATTAGTGAATCAAATATACAAAAGATTTTTGCTGCTTTAAACATAGAAGCGGATTCTAGTAAATTACAGTTTTTGATTCCTGCATTGTCAATTTTGGCAACTGGGAATCAGAAAAAAGTAAAAAAAGCAATAGAGCCTTCTCTTGATGAGAAATTAAGTTACTCGCAGACGCGGCTTGACGCTTTGGAAAATTCCATGACAAAGGCCTATGAGATGGTGGCAAGCCTAAAAAAAGAACAGCCGATAATACGTGAAGCCAATTTGAAAAAAGAAGAGGTTCAAGAAGTCATTGAACCAAAATGGGGAGCTAAAAATAATCTTATTGAGAAAGTTGAATATGCTGGAAGGGATACTATAACAGTAGATGTTTGCCACGATGAAGAAGCTCATGAACAACCTGCTAGATATATCTATGGTGTAGCGGACAGTGGGAAAAGAAATAATTTTGGAGCAATAGGTCTTGAAGGAACAAAGGTCTACACTATCCCATATAAAGACATTTGTGCCGTTGTTCATGATTGTTTGGATGAGCCTTATAAGTCAGAGGATGAGGAAGTAGTAAAAGAGTGGCTTTTCACGCAGCAAGAAGTACTTGATGTTGTAGCAGAGAAGTTTGGAGTGGTACTACCTATGAGCTTTGATATGATCATTGAAGGAAAAAACGGAAGTAGATCAGAAAAAATGGTAGCAGAATGGCTGGAAAAAAGTTATGATGATTTTCGTGAAAAGCTGATCTGGTTAAGAAATAAGCAGGAGTTTGGAGTCCAGGTCATCCTGGACACAGAAGTTTTAAGTAAAAAACTATTTGAAACAGATGAAAAACTGCGGATCAGAAAGAAAGAGATTGATGCAAAACCTGAAGGAATTGCTTATATGGAAAGAGAGATATTGAAGGACTTGGTGAAGGAAAAGATTGAGGAGAAGGCAGATCAGTATTTCAGAGAGTTTTATAGCATTATTAAAAAATGCACAGAGGATATTGTAATAGGGAAGGCCAAAAAAGTTGGAGGAAATAAGCAGATGCTAATGAATCTATCTTGTTTGGTGAAAAAAGATATGGTCGTGGAGTTAGGAAAAGAGCTTGAAAAAATCGAAAATAAAGAATGTATATCGGTACGATTTAGCGGTCCGTGGGCACCTTATAGTTTTGTCACTCCAGAAAAGGGGATGGGAAAAGATGAAAAAAATGGAAAGAATCTGTCTACATAAAGGCGAAAAAATTATTTTGCGGGCTCAGGGTACTTTTCAGTCCTATATTTCATGGAAGCTAGGCCATTTATTCCTTACCAATAGAAGACTGCTTTTTATTCATATAACTGAACAGGCACTTGAAATCAGTTTAGATGATATTATAGATATGAGTATTATGAAAAGACCCTGGTTAATGGGTGTGAGAGTAAAACAGCTATGTATTCACTTTAACCATGGTAAAGGACAAGAACGAGCGTATATTGCACTTGTAGAAAATGAAAAGTGGATAGATTTGATTAAAGAAAATATGACAATAATGCTGGCAGAAAGGTGGGGTGACGATGGAGCCAAACAGGAGCCCCCATGCGACACTTAATGATCTGCTGGATAGAATCCTGGATAAAGGTATTCTATTAAATACAGACTTGATTATATGTGTGGCAGGTATTCCGCTACTTGGAGTTAATTTGAAACTAGCCTTAGCAGGGATGGAAACAATGCTAGAATATGGTATAATGAAAGATTGGGATGAAGCACAGCGCGCTGTGGCAGCAAAGGAGACAGACGCGAAAAAACCTCCATTAAGGAAAAATGAACATATTATTTTTTCTATATTTGGAACACATTGGTATAGTGGAAGCATTTATAACAATTGGAGAGCAGGAACAATATATATTACTAATATGAGATTAATCATGTTTAGAAAGATACCGTATGAAGTTTTACTTGATGTATATTATGAAGAAATAAGGGCTATGGCTCTTCAAGAAAGAGACCATTTCACCGGCGATAAGCGACAGGAACTATATCTCTTATTGAAAGACGATGAGATTATGCGTATACACACTAAAGATACTGTTTAATTGAAAAAGGCAATGGAAGACATCATAAAGGAAAATGGATTAAAGCTTGAAGATAACTCTACTTTTCCGGATGAGAAGGAAGTTCCTGGAGACTTTTTACAGGAAGGAGAAGAGATAACTCATAAAGAAAAGATGTATCATCAGGTAGCTTTTGTGACTGATGGAATTACCCGTTATCAATGGAACCCGGGACATCTATATCTCACAAATAAGAGGCTGTGCTGGTGGTATGATTTTGATAAAAAACTCCTTTTTGATATTCCTTCTGATAACCTGATACATGTTACTATACAGGAAATACAATTTGGAAATACACAAGTACAAGAAAAATCTCTAATTGTATCTTATAAAGATAAGAGAGAAAATAAAGCGGCCTGTTTTTCGGGAAATGAAGCTTCTTTGATTGAATGGGAGAAAGTGATTGGAGCAGTAACAAGAGAACATGAAGAAAAGAAAAGTATGGAAACCTGCCCTAAGTGTGGTAGAAAGACAGAGCGGGAGAACTTACTGGAAAATGGGTGTTCATGGTGTGGATGGGTGAGCTACAGGAAAAAATATTAGGGAGTAAAGCAATTGAAAGAGTAAGGGGGAATTTGAGATGTCAGGTGTGCAAATGGACCAGGAGAATCAAATATCCTTAAAAGTACAGGAGTCTGATCCGAAGGATGTTGGACGTGGTATAGCAAGAATGGATCCAGACGATATGACCAGATTAGGTATAAGTGTAGGTAATATCATTTATGTATCCGGTAAGAATAATGCTGTTGCTAAAGTCCTGCCGATTCATAAGGAGTTTCGGGGCAAATCCATAATACAAATTGATGGAATTATCAGAGAAAATGCAGGTGCTGGTATTGATGATAAGGTAGCTGTGAAAAAGAGTTCATATTCTCTGGCTAGTTCTGTAACATTATCCCCAATTACTAAGGACAATGATATTGACAATGAATGGGATACCGGGTATATAGGCAGTTTACTGGAAGGGGTACCTGTTATTCAAGGTAACCGAATCCGGGTTACGCTCTTTGGGTTAAGGACCATAGATTTTATTATAAGCAGAACATGTCCGGAAGATGCTGTACTTCTATATTCGGGAACATCTTTTGAGATTGCGAGTACAATTAATGAAAAGGATAATAAATGCAGGATTGCATATGAAGATATCGGAGGACTTCATACGGAGATACAGAGGATAAGGGAAATGATAGAGTTACCTCTTAGATATCCGGAGATTTTTGAAAGACTTGGAATAGAGCCGCCAAAAGGTGTATTGCTCCATGGTCCTCCTGGTACTGGCAAAACGCTAATTGCTCGTGCAGTAGCCACAGAAACCAATGCGCATTTTATTGCAGTTAATGGTCCTGAAATTATTCATAAATTTTATGGAGAAAGTGAATCCAAATTGAGAAATGTGTTTGAAGAGGCTACCAGTAAGGCACCTGCTATAATATTTATTGATGAAATAGACTCAATTGCTCCAAAACGTACTGAAGTATCAGGTGAAGTTGAAAAGAGGGTAGTAGGTCAGCTTTTGGTACTTATGGATGGACTGGAGAAACGTAAGCACGTAGTGGTTATTGGGGCAACCAATATTCCTGATGTACTGGATACTGCACTTCGGAGACCAGGTAGATTCGATAGAGAAATTTCTATTAGTGTTCCTGATAAAGATGGAAGAGCTGAAATTCTTGAGATTCATACAAGAGGTATGCCTCTGTCAAAAGATGTAGATATAATAAAAATTGCTGAGATTACACATGGATTTGTAGGTTCGGACCTAGAAGCATTATGCCGGGAGGCAGGTATGTTTGCTGTCAGAGAAATGCTGCCTGAAATAGATTTTCATCGTTCATTTATTCCCTATGAGACTCTGCTTGCACTGGAGGTCAACATGGAGCATTTTACGCGTGCTATGGGAGAGATTGAACCTTCGGCCATACGTGAGGTATTTGTTGAGATTCCCAATGTAATGTGGGAGGATATAGGTGGTCTAAATGAGATAAAAAATGAATTGAAAAAAGCAATAGAGTGGCCGCTAAAATATGGAAAGCTCTTTAAACATGTAAAGGCTCGTAATCCGAAAGGTATAATATTATCAGGACCACCGGGTACCGGTAAAACTCTCATTGCAAAGGCAGCAGCATCTGTAAGTAATGCAAACTTCATATCAGTCAAAGGTCCAGCTCTTTTCTCCAAATGGGTGGGTGAATCAGAGAAAAGATTACGGGAAGTTTTCAAAAAAGCTAAGCAGGCGGCACCTTGCATTATATTTTTTGATGAAATCGATACAATGTCAGGTGAACGGTCTTCTGATGAATATGATTCTGGTGTAGGTCAAAGGGTTATTAGTCAGCTGTTAACTGAAATGGATGGAGTAGAAGAACTGAAGGGAGTTATTGTTCTTGCTGCTACCAATAGGATAGATTTAATTGATTCGGCTCTTTTGAGACAGGGCAGGTTTGACCAAATCTTTCAAATCTCGTTACCTGATGAAAAAGAAAGAGCCGAGATATTTAAAATTCATCTGAGAGAAAGACCCATTGCTGATGGAGTAAGCCCGGAAGAACTAGCCAGTCATACCGAGGGGTTTGTTGGTTCAGATATTTGTGGTGTATGTGAAAAGGCAGCAATGAAGGCCATAGATAGATTTATCTCCAGGGAGGATGATTGGATGGAACATTTGTTGATTAATGCAGAGGATATACACTGGGCAATAAATGAGGTGGTTTGTATGAAGAGGGTATCTGATAAACACTGATTTTATTGAGGGAAAATTTGCATTTACACTATAATTTTACATTAAATAAGGACATTTTTAAATGTCCTTATTTTTTAAGCATATAATTTCATGGAACTATTGGAATAATAGAAATTAATATTTTATAAGCTTGCGGAGGAAGTATGTTTGATCATTATATAGACCCTAAAAAAATATATAGATATAATGCTGATAAAAAAGCTTATAATATTGATATAAGTATTGATTTTTATAGAGATATTTATAATGAATGGGATTATTCTCCGATACATAATAGAGAGCTCGATGGAGATTTATTTGAATATCTTATTGATTGTTCTTATGAAATCCCTACTAAATCAAAAATTATTATAAATTTTTATTTACCAAAGAATATGATGAATAAGGAGAGAGAAAGAAAAAGTGTAGAAGGATTTAGAAATTATATTGGGTATTCAATAAGAAAGCAGTATACAGTTAGACGACATTTAATTATAAATACTTTATTTTATAGTTTCTCTGGATTTCTTCTTCTTATTGGTGCTTTCTTACTTAAAGCACTTTTCAAAGAAGCATTTCTACAAAGTATAATTCCTGAAGGTTTATCAATTGGAGGATGGGTTTTGATTTGGGAAATTTTTTCTATAATTTTCTTTAAGTTTAGTGGAGTTAATAAAGATATAAAAATATATAAGAGACTAGCTGACGCAGAGATAATATATCATTATATTTAGATATATTATCTCTAAGATGCTTGTTTTCCAGAGAATACAATGATTACATTGCTTTCCCATTTAATACGTCCATGCATTTCAAATATATGTGAGCAGCGGCTCTAGAATCATCTATAGCTCTATGATGGTTTTTTAATTTTACTCCAGCATAGCGCGAGACAGTATCAAGCTTGTAGTTATCAAGATTTGCAAATATTTGTCTACTTAGCTTTAAAGTACAAATTACAGGATTTATAACACTTATACCTAGAAGATTGGCATTATGCCTTATAAATCCCAGGTCAAATGAAGCATTGTGAGCAACCAGTGGAATACTACCTGCAAAATTTAAAAAACTAGGCAGAACATTATCAATTATAGGGGCATCCATAACCATAGAATCTGTTATTCCTGTAATCCTGGTAATCTGATATGGGATAGAGATTTCTGGATTAACAAATGACCGGAACTCTTCTACTATTACCCCTTTTTTTACCTTTACTGCGCCTATTTCAATAATCCTATTTTTAGTTGAACTAAGTCCTGTTGTCTCAAGATCAACTGCTATAAATTCATCATAAATATAATTTGAGTCTTTAATGGCCATTTTTGCCTCCAATGATTTATTCTCTAATAATTATATTAATTTATTTTTTATAATGCAAGGAATTTGTAAATCTTTAGTACGAACTATATTTATTATTTGACCCTATCTATATGTTTAAGTATAATTCAATTATTAATAATTGAATTATACTTAAACATATATGGTGAATATTTATGATGAAGAATAATAAGAAGAAATTATTTGAAGAGGATTTATATGCTCCTGTAAAGGATTATCTTGAGGAGAAAGGATATACTGTGAAGGCTGAGGTAGGACATTGTGATGTAACAGCTATTATAGATGATGTCCTTTTAGTTGTAGAGATGAAGACTACACTAAATTTAGATGTTATCCTTCAAGCTGCACTAAGACAGCGCATTGCAGATAGGGTATATATTGCTGTACCAAAGAAGGGAAAGGTGTTATTTACAAAAAGATGGCAAAATATTTGCTATTTACTGAGAAGACTTGAAATAGGACTTCTTTTGGTTTCTATAAGGGGAAAATCATCCTTTGTAGAAGAAGTGCTAATTCCTGAGCCCTTTAGTAGAGAAAGAAGTAAAGGGCATTCCAAAAAGAAAAGAAATGATGTCGTAAGAGAGTTTAATGAAAGATATGGAGATTTTAATACCGGGGGAAGTACAAGGAAAAAACTTGTAACTTCGTACAAAGAGAAGGCAATTCATATAGCTGCTTTACTTAAAAAACATGGCCCGTTAAGTATTAAAAGGTTAAAAGAGATGGGAACGGATATCAAGAAGACTTCAACTATTTTACAGAATAATCACTATAGCTGGTTTGAAAGAGTTGGAAGAGGTGTTTATGCTCTTACGGGTAAAGGAGACAAAGAATTGGACAAACACAGAGAAATAGTTAGTTTTTATCTTAACAGCAAATGAAATTTACAAAAATTATAAAAATTGGGTGGAGAAACTGATTACATTAGTATTATTACTTTGTATCAGTTTTTTTAGTTTATTATAAAAAGATTTTTATAAAAATCTTGCATCTTTTCTTATTTATTTTTCCTTATCATATCATTCCTATTAAAGGCATATATATACAATATATGAAACGAAAAATCTTAAAGTTTAACATAGATGAGAAAATAGGAGGGAAAATTGTTGAAGGAATATATTGAGGAAAGAGCTATTAAGTTAGCAAGTTACATTATAGATAAAAAGACTACGGTACGAGATGCAGCAAAATTCTATGGAATTAGTAAAAGCACAGTCCACAAGGACGTAACTGAAAGATTGATAAAAATAAATCCCTCAATGTCAAAAATGGTAAGAGCAGTACTGGAAGAAAACAAGGCCGAAAGGCATATAAGAGGCGGAAGGGCAACAAAAGCTAAATATAAAGAAAAGGTCACAAAAGTCGGTTAACCGGCTTTTGCTATTACTCAAAAAGATGGAGGACCTATCATAGGTATCCAGATAGAAAATGAATTTGGACACGGTGGTGGGTTACAGGGTGAAGATATCTATTTTAATCAGTTATCATTAAAAAGTGGAAGATATTTAATACTGCCATTTAATATTAATCTTGATGGTGCTTTATTAAAATCTTCAACAGCCCAGCTGCATTGTAAAATAATGAATAGAGGTGAGCATTGTTATTTTTTTTATACATATGAAGATGGTATTGCAAAGTATTCTTTAAAAATTGAGAAAAAGAATAAAACATTATCAATTAAAGAAATTAAAAATGGTGAAAATCCATATAACATGCATAAAAAAGTCCTGCAAAGCCATACAGTTCTCTCTCTTTTTCGGTGGGGATAGGAGGGTCTGACTGCGTATATTACCAATTTTTCTCTATTAATTTTCTTAATATCTCGACAGCTCTTCTAGGTTTATTTATGTCTCCACCTAATGTATAAATGTCTCTGAAAGAAAATTCAAGTTTACATCCTTTTGCACATTTAAGAGTTTTTTGAATGTGTTCAGTAAAAGCCGCTTCATCAAGGTTCTTACCTACTCCAATATAATTTGGGCTTGGTTTTCTGTGATAAATAGTATCGATTCCTTTGAGTGCTTCTCCCATGTATTCTTCATCACACCATGGTGAAATAGATATTTTCCTTAGATTAGGCAGTTTACTAAGATACTTTTCCCATATTGGGTGGACAGGTTCACAACATCCATAGGAGAGCAGTCCAAAGTTCTTAGCTACTTCAAAATAGTATGGAAAGAAAAATTCACCGAACATATCTGGCGAGATACTTACTGTTTCTTGTGAATCCATAAATCCCCACATGTCTTGTGTTGAGAGAGATTTTCCTTTAGTATGGTTTGTACCGGGGAGATCATGAGTAAAACCAAAAGTACCATTTCCTACAAAATTAGCACTATTGTTCTCAATTAAAAGGCCTTCCTGCTCCATCCACTTAATAAAATTAATGTGATCTCTGCTTATCATTCCTATATATGGAGAGCGTAATCAATTATATGCTGCAAAATATTGATACTAAATTTTCTTTAGAACAGCTTTCTGATTATATTAAAATGTCTAAATACCATTTTGTAAGAAAATTTAAAGAGACGACGGGGTATTCTCCTATCCAATATTTTAATCGTTTAAAAATTCAAAAGGCATGTGAACTACTGGATACAACTTCTCTTGATATAAATGAAATTAGTTTGATTCTTTCATTTAACACTCCATATTATTTCTCTGAAGTATTTAAAAAAATCGTAGGATATTCTCCAAGTAAGTATAGGAGATTTGGAAGCAATGGTAAATAGTTAAATAATATTGAAATAAAGGCAATACCCTACCTCTCTCAATGGCTTGAAAATATATGTAGTTTAAGCATAAAATTATTGCAATCCAAGAATATTATGATAAACTAATTAATGTATAAAAAATTTTCAAAAAGAAATACATAGATATAAAATGGATATATGGTTGAGAATTTATTTGCTTTTTCTGTGAAATTTATATAAATATAAATAAAATATTAAGAATATTATATATCGTGAATTTAATGGTTTGTATACGAAAGGGGATGTGTTTTGGTGGGTTTTGGACAAGATATAGGAATAGACTTAGGAACAGCTACAGTACTGGTATATATTAAAGGTAAGGGCATAGTTTTAAGAGAACCTTCAGTAGTAGCAATAGATAAAAATACAAATAAACTCCTTGCAGTAGGAGAAGAAGCAAGACGCATGCTAGGTAGAACCCCAGGAAATATTGTAGCGATTAGACCTTTACGAGAAGGTGTAATTTCTGATTATGATATAACAGAAAGAATGTTAAAATACTTCATAAATAAAGTTTGCGGAAACAGAGTATTTAAGTTGTTTAAACCAAGAATTATGGTCTGTGTACCCAGCGGAGTAACTGAAGTTGAAAAGAGGGCAGTTGAAGATGCTGCTATGCAAGCAGGTGCAAGAAAGACCTACTTGATTGAAGAGCCTATAGCAGCAGCAATAGGGGCAGGAATAGATATAGCAAAAGCATGTGGAAGCATGGTAGTAGATATTGGTGGAGGTACAACTGACATAGCAGTCATTTCTCTTGGTGGAACTGTTGTTAGTACTTCGATAAAAATTGCAGGAGACAAATTTGATGAAGCTATCGTAAGATACATGCGTAAGAAACATAATATCATGATCGGTGAAAGAACTGCAGAAGAATTAAAGATTAATATTGGTACTGTTTTTTCAAGAGTTCAAGAAGTTTCAATGGACATTAGAGGTCGAAACCTTATATCTGGATTACCTAAAACAATTACTGTAACTTCTACAGAGATTATGGAAGCATTGGAAGAGCCAATTTCAAGTATAGTTGAGGCTGTTCACTCAGTACTTGAAAAAACACCACCGGAATTGTCAGCAGACATAAGCGACAGAGGTATTGTAATGACAGGAGGAGGTAGCCTAATCTATGGTTTGGATAAGCTGCTTCAGCAAAAAACAGGTATTAACGTAATTATTGCTGATGATGCTATTTCATGTGTAGCCCTTGGAACTGGAAAAGTGTTGGATAATATTGAAGCTATTCAACAAAGTGAAATGGCTGAGAATCGTAGATTAAGATAAATATTAAAAGAATAATAGATAAATAAATTTTTCTAACTAAATTAAAAAGGTTGGAAAAATTTTTTTATTATGTAATTAAAAGATTGATAAGTAGTTTGAGCGGATATATCTTTGAAGACTAAACATGTGGAAACGGTGGTGCGACTACAACGAAAATAGGACTACATTAACTGTTGTTCTCCTGATTTTTCCTTATTGTGATATAATGGTGGAAAGCATGAAAACAGTACTTCTATATTCGGTTGCAAGAAGTTGATTACTATATTAATTCAAATTATTCAATATACTCATTCATGAAATACATATTATAAAGGTATAATTATTTTAATAGTTGTACCTTTTCCACTTTCTGAATGAATTGAAATATCTCCTTTTATTAATTCAACGCGTTCCATTATGCCCTCAAGTCCAAAGCCACCCTCAAGTCTGGAATGTTTTTTTATTGAAAGTGTAGAAACATCAAAACCTTTACCATTATCAGAAACTTCAACTATAATTGAAGTTTTACTAATATTTAAATCAAGTAAAACATTTTTAGCATTTGCATGTTTTGCAACATTTGATAACGCTTCTTGAATCATACGATATATTGTAGAGGTAAGATAATATTCGAGATTTAGGTCTTCTCCTACTACTTTTAGAGTAACTCTAATCTGAGCATTTTCTTCAAATATGCTGATATGATTTTTGAGAGCTGCTATTAAACCATCTTCCAAATAGGATGGTTTTAAATCATAAATTATTGTTCGAATCTCTTTTAATGTTCCACGCATTCCACTGGATAAGCGGTCAATTTCCTCATTAAGCTTATCGAAATTTCTTAATTGAAAATATTTTCTACAAATATCAAGCTTCATAACCATACTGGAAGCTAATTGAGCAGGGCCATCATGTATCTCACGAGCAATTCTTTTCCTTTCCTCCTCATGTGCTACCAGAATTTTTTTGCTTAAAAACGATAGGTGTGCATTTTGCTCTCTGTAGTTTTCTATAAGGTTTTGCATATCTCTGTAAAGAAAATTATTTTCTAATGCTACAGCAGCTTGTCCGGCAAGTGAATTCATAATAAGCTCATCAATAT
>CAYYEC010000015.1:0-19126 GCA_964470745.1 uncultured Eubacteriales bacterium
GTCATATACTGTGTATGCAAGCAGAAGGTTGCCTGGTGCTACTTCGTAGATTGTTTCACAGCCTATTGTTCTGGTCTCAGCAGTGTCTCGAAACTCAGTAACGAACGAAAATGACTCACCGTTATCTATGCTCTTGTAGAATCTTATTCCCCAATTGTTGTAACTGTTTCTGATGTTTGTACATGCAAGAATGTCTCCATTTGCAAGCTTTATTGCCCTAGTGTATTCCATGTGGTTCTGTGCATCCGGTTCATACAAAATATGACCGTAATTTGCTTCTAAAGCACTCGTTGGAAAAACAAAGGACATTACAAAAAAACATACCAATAACAATACTCTTACCTTTTTAGACATTGATAACCTCCTTATAAAGTTTAAACCATTTTACAGATTTTCTCCATTGTACCAATAAGATGCTACTGAACACAAATTCCTATTTACAGACTGCCAGCAGATTTTTGCAAATCAGAAGTATCGTTCTTGTTACAATGCCATTAATCGAAAAATTTTTCATATCTAAATTATACTAGTAAAATCCACAGATAATAATGATATTTTTTGTTCAAATTTGATTTAGTTTGATTTAGTTTGATCTAAGTCATCGAATTTTTAACTGTTAATTATTACCAAAAGGGGACAGTTCTTAAATGACATAAAGTTTGTGTCATTTAAGAACCGTCCCCTTTTGGCATCATAAAACATAATGCAAGGTGTCAAGGTTCATTTTTTATTGTAAATTTTTTCTTTATATTTTACTTCTTTAAAAAATATAGTATAATGTCTATTGGAATGGGAGTGGTCAAATGAGTCAAAATAAATATGATGTTGCAATCATCGGAACAGGAATTTCCGGTATTTTCGCAGGTTATGAATTAATTAAAACCAATCCTGAATTAAAGATTATTATGGTTGAACAAGGTCAGGATATTTTTAATAGAAACTGTCCTATAGTTAATGGATCTGTAAAGAATTGTGTCCATTGTAAATCTTGTGATATTATGCGAGGCTTCGGTGGTGCAGGAGCCTTTTCTGATGGTAAATTTAATTTCACTACACAATTTGGTGGTTGGCTGAATGATTATATTTCAGATAAAGAAGTTATGGATTTAATTAATTATGTAGATACGGTAAATATGCAGTTTGGCGCTACAGAAGTTAAGTACTCTACTGAAAGCGATGAGGCAAAATTAATTGAAAAGAAAGCTTTAGAAAATGATTTGCATTTGCTTCATACTTCAGTAAAGCACTTAGGTACTGAAAACAATCTATTAATACTTCAAAAGATGTATAGATATCTCTTTGAAAATATTAAAATTTTATGTAATACAAAGGTTGAGAGTATTATTCCAATTAATGATACTTACAAATTGGAAATTAAAGATAAAGATCCTATTGAATGTGATTATCTGATTGCGGCTCCCGGAAGGTCTGGTGCTGAATGGTTTTCAGGACAATGTAAAAAGCTTAATATCAATCTTATTAACAATCAGGTAGATATTGGTGTCAGGGTAGAACTCCCTGCAAAGGTCTTTAAACACATTACAGATGTTGTTTATGAATCAAAGCTGAAGTATAGAACCAAGCAATATGGAGACATTGTAAGAACATTTTGTATGAATCCATATGGGCATGTTGTTACTGAAAACGTAGATGGTATTTTAACTGTTAATGGCCATAGCTATACAGACCCGGAGTTGAGAAGTGAAAATACAAATTTTGCTCTATTGGTTAGTAATAGATTTACCAATCCTTTTAATGAACCCTATCAGTATGGAAAAAGAATTGCATCACTTTCAAATATGCTGGGCGGCGGAGTTCTTGTTCAGAGGTTTGGTGATCTTGTGAAAGGAAGCAGAACAAATGATCATCGTCTGGGGCAAAGCTTTACAAAACCTACATTAAAGGCAACTCCAGGTGATTTAAGTTTAGTACTTCCAAAAAGACATCTGGATAACATAATTGAAATGATTTATGCCCTGGATAAAATAGCTCCCGGTACAGCAAACTATGATACACTAATTTATGGAGTAGAAGTTAAATTCTATAGTTCCAGGCTTGAATTATCAAAAGAACTTGAAACTAAATTGAAAAATATGTTTGCTGTTGGTGATGGTGCAGGTATAACAAGAGGATTGTCTCAAGCCAGCGCAAGCGGTGTTTATGTTGCTCGAAATATTTTAAAAAGAATGTAAATAATTTAAAAAGGACTGGAAATTAACCTCCAGTCCAATACGATATTATTGGTATTGCATTTGTATTCTTAATGTATGAGCCAGGTTTTCATCTTTTAGTAAAGACACAATTGTTACAGCAAAGTCAAAGGCTGTACCTGCACCCTTCGAAGTTATAAACTTATCAGAGACAACTACCTTACTATCTCGAATAATGGCATCCTCCAGATATTTTTCAAAGCCAGGAAAACAAATAGCTTCTTTGCCTTTTAAATAACCTTTGTTACCCAGTACCATTGGTGCTGCACATATAGCTGATATCCATAAATCATTTTCAACACAAAATTTCAGGAGTTCAGTTACTTTATTATTTCCATTAAGATTTTTAGTTCCCGGCATACCTCCCGGCAAAACAATCATTTGGATGTCATGCTTATTAACATCTTCAATATTACAATCTGTTTTGACTATAATATCATGAGCACCTCGTACAAATTCTTCATTATTTACAGAAACCATTTTAATATTAAGTTCTGCACGTCTTAACACATCTACAACAGTCAATGCTTCAATTTCTTCAAAACCATCTGCTAACAAAATATAAATCATAAAAACACCTCATTCTATTTTTTAATCTAAAGTTTAATTTAGTAGCAACTTTCTGAAAATGTCATGGGGACAGGCCCTCAGACACATTTCCTTCTGACTCATACTTCTATAAGTACTGTTCTGGTTGGAGACCCATCTACTCCTTCAATTTTCAACGGTAAGCTTGAAAAAAAGTATTTACCTTCCTTGACTTCTTTCAAGCATAGACCTTCTATTATTCCAATATTATTTGATAATAATATATGATGTACCGGATAATCACTGCTAAAGTATGCTTCTACAGAAAGATAATCAACACCTACTGTTTTAATATTTTTTCCTGACAAATATTCAGCTGCTGACTTGTCCAAATAAATAAAATCTTTTTTAAACTCTTCCGTTGCATCAATAAAGCTATTTGATGTTTTGAAAAATACTACATCTCCATTCTCAATAGGTAAATTTTCTATATCACTGGCTTTTATGCACTCTTTTGCATTCAATTCAAAAACTTTAGCAAATCCAATAAACCGGTTAAGGTCTATAGCTTCTATTGTTTTGCCATTATCAATAAAGTGGTAAGGCGCATCAATATGAGTGCTGGTATGTACACACAATTCTAGTGATGAAATATTACATTTATCTCCTGACTGGATAGAACACTCTTTATTTATTTTTACCGCTTTGTCTCCTGGCCAAACAGATATTTTAGGAGAAATTTTCCTGCTTACATCTATTATCTTATTAAGATTCATAGCTATACCTCTATTAAGCAATTTATTAATAATGTGATTATATTATAATAAACAGTAAAATATCAACAAAATTTTAAATAAATTTTAAATTTTGTTGATATTTTATTGTGAGTTAAGTACTAGATTTTAATGCCAAAAGGGGACGGTTCTTAAATGACACAAATTTTGTGTCATTTAAGAACCGTCCCCTTTTGGCATCAATACATATTCTTTATATGTATATTTTGAATATCCACTTTTGCCTGTCTCGCTACGATATCAGATATCTGAGCTGTTTGAGCTGATGTTAAGCTTGGCGCTTTAACTACTACATCAACACTTCCATCTTCACCAAAGTATACAAGCGCATCTTGAAATTCTTTCTGTTTTATCAATGATTCAATTTTTGCTTCCAGTTCAGAAGTTTTTGCTAATTGAATCATAGTATCATATGCTTTTGACTTTATATCTCTATCTGCATTTTCATCTTCAGTTATTTGCTTTAATTTTTCTGTACTTTTTCCGGTACTTACATCTTTATCAACTTTGGCTTGTGCAAAATAGTCTTCTGTAAGCTTTGAAGCACTTATTTGAGCATCATCACTGCTTTCATCCACTGCATTTGCTTCTTGATTTGTTACGTCAGTTACAATATCATTTTTCAAGCTATCTCCCTCGATGTTGTCAACGTAAACTGCTTCGCCTAATCTTTCATCGTCCTTATTTGTAGTTGAAAAGCTACTTTTATTGTAGCTGTATTGTAAATATCCAGCAACTATTATCATTAATACTAAAGATAAAACTACTATTTGTTTTCTTCTAAACATAATAAATTCCCTCACTTTCTTCGTTCAAATACTTGGATTTTGTGTGCAGGTACATCTAACAATGCCTGTACTGCCTTAAATAAGCTTTCTCTTATAACTGGGTCAGAGGCTCCATCTGCAACTATAACAACCCCTTTTACTTCAGGAAATATTTCTTTTACTACAATAGCTTGTTTTGTTTTGTTTTCATCTTCCTCGTAAACTATTGAGCTTGAATATTCTTTCTCGATGATTTTTCTTGTACCACCTCCCGAGTCTTTTTCATCCGTAGAATTTTCATTATTTTTTACATCATAAGCATGAACCAGCTCTTTTCCTGAAGCATAAGTTATCATAACTTTAACTTGCCCAGCTCCTTCAATCTGACTTAATATTTCTTCAATTTTTTTTTCAACATTTAAGTCTTCTTTAGAAGATACTGCTTTGCTGGCAACTTCTGTTGCATTATTTTCATCTATTTTAATTTTCGTATCTTTTTTATCACCCTCTCCCCAAAAAGAACTTCCTGCTATTATAATTATTATTCCTATGATAATTACAATAACTGCATTTTCAATTACTTTCTTTTTTTCTTTTTTGCTTATTATCTTATTTATCATTTCAAAAAGTTTCTTTATTTTCATTTTCACACCTCTTTTGTATATTACTAATATTTAAATTCAATTAAGCTTCACTACAATTAATAACAACATTTTCTTTTTGTATATTAAACATTTCATTTATCTTTTTTTGAATTTTCTTTTCTAATTCAGAAGTCTGTTTTATACTTTCTTGGCTGGTCTCATTGTTTAGAGATATATCTACTTTATTTATTTTTTCAACCCTAACAGCATTACCCCTTTCAGATTCCTCATTTTTTAAAAACAAATCTATATAAACTCTTTTAACTTCTCCAAAATTAGTTGATTCATAGTCTTCATTTATAATGACATCCGCTTTTACTTGAGCTACTTCACTGAATTCCAAAATACTTTTTTCAATTTGACCAATTACTTTTTTCCTATATAACTCCGTAAGTTGTTTAACTTGGCCTTCCTTTAATAATTTACTATTTACTTCAATTTCTCGTTTATCTAAAAAGTTGCTTTGTGAAATCTGAATTTCTTCCAGGTTCAAATCTGAATTAAATAATGAGAAAACCGGATTCATTATAGCGATTATCAGTACAAAACCTGAAATAAGGTTAATTACTTTTCTTACCTTACCCGCTGGAATCATTATTTCTAAAATCACTATAAATACTGCTATTGTTACTATGTTTATTATCCAATTTCTCAAAAATTCCATCATTTTTTTATTTCCCCTCTTACTATTTTTCTCAAGAATCTTGTTTTTTTATCAAACTTATTTCTTCCAAGCCGCACAATATAAGGATTAGAAGTTACTTACCGAGAAAAATAGTCCATCTGTTTATTGCAGCGCATTCTTCATGTGCTTGCAACTATTCGCTGCGATATATTTGTCCTTTGTAATTTCTTATCTAATCATCGCACTTATATTACTTGCTCCAACTACAGCAGTTATAGATATAAAAAACATAAATGCTACACAAGATACTATCCCCAATAGAAAAGTCAGAGAATTTGCTATTTCATTGATGCAATTTGTGATTCGTTTTTCTGAAATAGGCTCAATAAGGACACATGTTATCCTAAACATACCTATAACCGCCAATAGCTTCAAAATGGGAACAATACAAATTGCTGCAATCCCCAGCATCACAGCTATTCCAGCTCCATTCTTTATTAGCAAAGTACAACCAATAACAGTATCAGCTGCATCTGCAAGATAGCTGCCTGCAACGGGTATAAATGTACTTATTGCAAATTTTGCAGTTTTACTTGTTACTCCATCAATTACTGCACCTAATGACCCTTGTAAAGAGACCAGTGTTATAAATACTGTAAGTATTCCTCCCAGTGACCATGCTGTGATTTGTTTAAGTAATTTTGCCAATTTTGATACTTGTACTTTTTCTGAGATATTGTCAATAATATAGAGAATAGTTGATAAAAAAATTAAAGGTATAAATACATTTCTCATTACAGTGCTTACTATTTCTATTATTAATATTAAAATTGGTTGAAAAACACCTCCCGATGTAATATTTCCAGTGGAAACCAGTAAAGTTATCAATACTGGTATCGTAGCATATGTAAAATCTATCATGCCATCAATTATGCTTCTTCCAAGGTTCATTGCTGAATTAAAGCTAACAATCAAAATAGAAACTATAACAATATAACAAGTAAAAAAAGCCAATTCACCTACGCTGTCACTTAAAAATGAAGTCTGAAGATTTTTTAATACTGCACAAATTATTGCAATAATTATTAACTTAACCAGCACATTCATATTAATATATATTTCTTTTAGAAAGTACATTATAGCTCTATTAATTATCCCCTTTAAGTTAAACTCGAAATCACCTAATGCAGCATCCTTTAGTATTCTTTGAGGGTCAAATTCCGGAGCTAATTCCTTTATGCCGTTATCAGAGTATTTTTCCAACTGCTCTTCGATTTTCTTATATTCATTTGACTGAGTCTGCTCTTCAATAATATGCTGCTCATCATTTACTTCTTCCAAATCATCAGCAGCGAGTGCACTAAATGTACAAATAAATTGAAGTAAAATACTGAATATAACACAAACTGCTGCCACTATTCTTCTGTTTCTTTTATACATTTCTTCTCCCTCAAATATTATCTCTTCTCTTTTATCTCCCCATCAAGACCGTCTATGGAATTATTGCTATAATCAAATCTAGCATTGAAGTAATAATAGGAACTGCTATAACTAGTATAATTACTTTTCCAGCTAATTCAATTTTCGAAGCAATAGCACTCTCCCCTGCATCTTTGCACACTTCAGCGGCAAACTCTGCAATATAAGCAATTCCTATTATTTTTAACAGTGTTGTAATGTAGTACATATCAACATTTACTTTTTCTGAATAATTCTTAAGTAATTCAATCACTACTGTTAACTTTCCTACTACTACCATAAATACAATGATACCTGTAATAATACTTATCTGAACTCCTATTTCAGGTCTTTGAACTTTTAAAACAATTATTAAAATTGTAGCTATTATTCCTATTCCTGCTATCTGTAGTATCTCCATTCATAATCCATCCTTTTATTTGCAAGCAAGTATCTTCAAAATCGGAACATAGTCTTAACAGTATCAAATAAATTAACAATTTCTTTTACAACCATCATCAGTACAACAACTAACCCCGCTAATGTTGTCATCATAGCTTGTTCTTCTCTTCCGGATTTAGTTAATACTGCATTCAAAATTGATACCAGAATACCAATTGAAGCTATCCTAAAGATTAAATCTATACCCATATTCTGCTCCTCTCATAACACCTCATATCTATAACAGCATAACTACAATAGCTATTCCTATTAAAACTCCTAGACTTTTATACATATTTTCATTTTTTTGCCGGAACTCCTCAGCTTTCTTTTCTTGCATTTTTAATTGTCCCAATGTCAATTCAATATTTTTTAATTGGCCATCGATATCCGAATTACCCAGCAATCTGCCAAATTCTATTATTATTCCTTCATCTTCTTTATTTAGTGAAGTCTTTTTAATATTCTCTTCTATTGCTTTTTCCCATGCTTCAAAAGCTGTATACTCTCCAGCTTTTAGATACTTGATTGTCTCACTGAAAAACAAGCTTATTGAATCGTCACTACTTTTACTTATTTTGCCAAAAGCATCACTCAATGTATTGGAAAGATAATATATTTCATTTTCTAAGACATGTAAAATACTCTGTAATTCCCTTAAATCATTAATTCTTATGGCACATTCTTTAGATAATACATATCCTATTAAAGAGCATGCCGTGAATACTAATATACTTCCGAGTACTTTAAATGGCATTTTCAATATCCTCCAAATCGTCTTTGCTAAGAATTTCTTCAATAGTGCCAGGCCCTTTTTTATTGCTTAATACAATGTATCTCTCAAATACCTTATTGTAAATTAATCCCAAAACTTCTTTACGTGATTTCATCTCGGATACATTAAATCCATGAGCAGTTGTTATTATTCTCACTCCTGCATTTACAATATTCATAACAGCTTCCATATCTCCACGATTACCTATCTCATCTGTAATAATTACCTGTGGTGACATGGATCTGAGCATCAAGGGCATTCCTATATCTTTTGGACATCCATCCAGAACATCTGTCCTTATTCCCACATTATTCTGGGGCATTCCCCTGTAGCATGAAGCAATCTCAGATCTTTCGTCAACTATTCCAACTTTTATTCCTTTAAAGCCCAGCATAATATTTCCGTCACTTAAGACTCTGGCTAGGTCTCTTAAAATTGTGGTTTTTCCGCACTGTGGTGGTGAAACTATTAAAGTATTATAAACTTCATTACTATTTTTAATTATGTGCTTTACTATGTCATGGGAACAGCCAATTACCTGTCTTGAGATTCTGATGTTTAGTCCTGAAATATCTTTTATATTTTTTACTTTCCCTTCATCTATAACCACTCTTCCTGAGATTCCGACCCTATGTCCACCTCTTAATGTTATAAATCCGTTTATAATTTCATTCAGGTAAGCGTAAAATGAATTTTCACTCATAAGTTCAAGAGTTTTAACTATATCACTTTGTCTCACTGCATAAGCATTTTCCTTGTTTCTTGATAACTTTCCTTCACTATCTACAAACCAATCTCCATGACGATCAATAATCATTAATGGATTGTTTGCTCTTAATCTTATTTCCTCAATATTATTTCCTTCAATTGTATGTATTTTAAGTAGAATTTGCCTGATATCAATTGAAGTAAACCTAAATACCTCCCTCTCAATCTTACTAGTCTCTTGTAAATTAAGTACAATTTCATCCTTTGTCTCCATAAATCCATCTCCTATAAATGTTTTGTAATAAACCCTTTACAATGTTAACTCAAATATTGCAAAATCATTTTCCTTGATTTATAAGCTGTACAATTCTTCCATGTAACTCTTTTGTGCAGCATTTATTAATAGAATGTTTGCATATATAATATAATTATTTGGATTTGTCCAAATTTATGCTTAAAAAAACACATTCACAACATTCTTATTTTTTATTTATTATTGTGCATAAAAAAAGCAAATAACTGACTGGTAGTTTGTGGTCTGCATACCCTGAACAATAGGAGTTACAGGCCACTAGTCAATTACTTGCTTTCTCTAAATTTCAACATCAAATTATTAAAAAATATATCTTTAAATTTTCAGGAAATATTTTTCTTATTATTTATGTCCATATACTTCCCTTTGGATCACATCAAAAAATAGATATAAAAAAGAATAATCCTAAAGGACCATTCTTTTTTTATCTATTTTTCTTACTCTTTACTATCACTTTCATCATCACATTCGCAGTCATCACCATCATGACAGCCACATTCGCATTCCCACTCAAGCTCAATTTTTTCCTTACAGTGTGGACATTCTATTGTACTACCTTCTTCATCTATAATACTTTCATCGAGTTCAATAGATTCTCCACAATGAGGACATTCGATTTCAGCACTGAAATCATCATCTTCGCCATCTTCCTGGTCAAATATGATACTTTCAATTTCAGCTAAATCTTCATCTATTGTATCAACCTGCTCACTTAACTCTTCTTGAACTTCTTCGATATCATCTACTGCAACAGCCATGTCATCTAAAACTTCAATCATAGCTTTAAGCAGTTTCCCTTCATTTGTAGCTTCATCTAATTTCATCCCATCAGCTAGACCCTTTAAGTAAGAAACTTTTTCTTTCAAGTAATTCATAATACACCTCCGGAAATCAATTGACAATGTAGAATTGACAATTGACAATTTTAATAATATTATTTATTTTTCATTTTATTATAGTATATTCATTTATAAAACATTCATTAATTTTAGCTATACAAAATATAATTATTAACATATTTTAAATAATTATACCTGCAAAGAGACGCTTATAGCAATTGTACATTACCAATTGCCTTTTTATACTCTTTCCATGTACTCGCCAGTTCTTGTATCTATTCTAATAACATCGCCTTGATTAACAAATAAAGGGACTTTAACTATGGCACCTGTCTCAACGGTAGCCGGCTTAGTTCCCCCCTGTGCTGTATCACCTTTAAAACCGGGGTCAGTTTCAGTTATTTCCAATTCAACAAATGTAGGAGGTTCTATACCAAAAACATTTCCTTTATGGGACAAGGTCTTTACAACCATATTCTCTTTGACAAATTTTAATGCATTACCTATGCTGCTCTCATTCAAAGGCATTTGGTCATAAGTATCAACATCCATAAAATAATATAACTCTCCATCATTATACAGATACTGCATATCTCTTCTTTCAATTTGAGCATTTTCTACTTTATCAGTTGGGTTGAAAGTTCTTTCAACTGTTGCACCGGTTTTAATATTTTTTAGCTTGGTTCTTACAAAAGCTGCACCTTTACCTGGTTTAACATGAAGAAATTCAATTATTTGGAATATTTGATTGTCTAATTCAAATGTTACCCCATTTCTAAAATCTCCTGCTGTAATCATATATATACCTCCGACTTTATAGTTGACAGTTAATAGTTGACAGTTGACAGTTAATTACTTCAAACATCAAATATCACTTATCAGTTAATATTTATTTTAAATTCTAAAATTTCATTCCCTAGTATATATTAAATTAAAAATCTACTTATTTCAAGAAAAATTTTCTTATTGATTAAATTATTATCATTTCTTTAGTGGATTGTGTCAAAATCTCAGGGTTTTTATTATTTATTATAACCATATCCTCAATTCTTACTCCGCCAAATCCGTTAACATAAATACCAGGTTCTACAGTTATAACCATTCCATTTTTTGCCTTCAAAATGCCTTTTGGAGAAACACGAGGCTCTTCATGTACTTCCAATCCAACTCCATGACCCAATCCGTGTCCAAAATTCTTGCTGTAACCATAAGCTGTGATTATATCTCTTGCAGCTTTATCTATGTCTTTGAAATTCATTCCAGAAAAAGCATTTTGTTCTGATTTTTGCTGTGCTTCCAATACAATATTATAAATCTTTTTCATTTCTTCATCTGGCTGACCCACAAAAATAGTCCTGGTCATATCAGAGCAGTAATTATTGTAACTAGCACCAAAATCTAATGTTACTGTATCACCTGTTTCTATCACTTTATCTGAAGCAACACCATGAGGTAAAGCTGATCTTTTTCCTGACGCTACAATTGATTCAAATGAAGTTCCTGACGCACCTAATTTCTTCATATAATATTCCAGTTCCACTGCTACCTCAGCTTCTTTCATTCCAGGCTTAATTACATTTAATATATAACTGAAAGCATCATCAGCAACTTTTACTGCCTTTTTGATTACTTCAATTTCAAATGAATCCTTTATAATTCTTAAGCCCTCTATAGTTTCTTCTAATGGAATAAACTTTACTGTGTTTATTTTCTCTGAATATTGATTATATTGTTTATATGAAAAATCATTTTCTTCAAAACCTAAAGAACTTATTTTTTTATTAATTATTATTTCATTTATTGTATCTATTAGATCACCTGAATATTCAACTACTGTGTAGTCAGGTGATTGACTCCTTGCCTGCTCTGTATAGCGAAAATCCACTAATAAAATTGCATCATGAGGTGTAATAATAATTCTTCCTTCCGAACCTGTAAAACCAGATAGGTAAATGTAGTTTTCACGTTTTGTAACAAGAGCTGCTTCGATGTTTTTTTCGTTTAGTTTCGTACGCAAATTTGCAATTCTATTTTTTATATAGTTATTTTTCATTTATTTCTTCAACTCCATATAATTTATTGCATTTAGTGCCAACAAATAGCCTTTTGAGCCAAATCCACTGATTTGTCCAACACATACAGGCGCTGTTACTGACTTGCTTCTAAATTCTTCTCTTGCATGAATATTTGAAAGATGCACTTCAACAGTCGGTATCATGACAGCCTTTATGGCATCACTTATTGCATAGCTGTAATGAGTATATGCACCCGGATTGATTATTATTGCGTCAAAAGTTCCTCTTGCTGCATGGATTTTGTCAATTATTTCACCCTCGTGATTTGATTGAAAGAATGATACTTGTATCCCAAGCTTTTTTGCTTCTTCAATAACCTTATTGTTTATGTCTTCAAGAGTTTGGGAGCCATATATTCCCGGCTCTCTTGTGCCGAGTAAGTTTAGGTTTGGACCATTTATTATAAGTACTTTTGTCATTACTTATACTCCTTTCGGTAAAAACTACTATTATTATATACATAAATTCTCAAAAAAGAAAGGAGGTTTTTACCCTCCTTCTCTAAAGTCTAAATTTCAATAATATTTATCGTAATATTTTAGGATCAACTATAATCAATTCAGCTGCAAAATCCTGTCCACTGTATCCCGGAGAATCTTTTGACGGAGAAGAATGTTTACCATATATAGTATCATCTCCAAGGGTTGTTCCAACTAATACTTCAACTATTGTAAATGTTAAATTATATCTATCATTGCTGTAGGTCATATTACCTTTATTTGGTACCACCTTTACAAGATACTTAATTTGGATCTCTTCCCCACTCAAAAAAGTACCTTCAATTTTAATTTTGTTATCAGAAATTTCATCAAAATTTATACTGGTTGAAATATCTTCAGTTGATTTATCTAATTTGACTTTTGTACCTTCTATCCTATATTCTTCCTCGCTATCTCCATTTACTTTAGCTAATTGAATGTCATAGTTTTCAATTACAGAATCATCAACACCCCTTAAAGTCATGTCTATAAAGATTACAGGATCCTTTATATTTACATCTGGTGTAAATGAAATAACCACAGGAACATAATCTCCCGATAGGAATCTGATTTCATCATCAATTACTTCATCTGATTTTTGAGTTCCAACTTTACTTGATAAGCTTAATGGTAACCCATGGGTATCCGGTATAACAACTATTCCATTAATTAGTTCAGAATCATAGAACCCTGTCCCATCACTTTCAGTATCAACATTTAAAGCAGTAACCACATAATGAAAAACCTTTCCTTTTACATCATATTCATCATCTTCAAAAACTAATTCATCAGTAAATTCGGTTTCTGTTATTCCTGACGCTATGGGGTCTCCATAAGCAGCTAAAGAATCAGCAATTTGATTAAACTCGATAATTTCTATTCTGTAAACATTGTATTTAAATCCATCTAAAGGCTCATTACAATCAGGGGCTTCCCATGTTAATTTCGCATTTGGATATGCGTTTTCATCGTAATCCATCGACACATTAAAGTTCTTTGGCACTGTAGGCCTGATGTCAGCCCTTGTCATATTTGACGGCTCACTATCTCCCAAATCATTTCTGGCAACCAGATAATAGCTATATGAAAAACCATTTGAGATCTGATAGGTATCAGTATACTTATCAACATCACCTACAGCAGCTATTTCAGTGTATTCACTATCGTCGTTTAACAGCTTTCTCATTATTATATAGCTTGTAGCTCTGTTTTCAAAGCCTTCCGACTTATCCCAGTTTAATAATACAGATTCACCTATAGCCTGAGCAACAAGATTAGTTGGGGCATTTGGGACTGCTGAAATGCTAGGCTGAACAATAGTGATACTTATTGGATCTGATGAAATCAATGCTGACCCTGCATCAGAAGCATCTTCAGTATTTCTTGCCTTTAAGACAATACTATAATCGCCAGCATTCATAAAGCTATAATCAAATGAAACTGCATTTCCATCTTGTTGACTAACAAATACATCGTTAACAAATAAAGCTATATGATTACAATTTGTTCCACTTGCAGTTATTGTTACCGTTTCACCCTGATAAAAACTACTTCTATTAACAGGTGATGTAATACTTACAGTAGGTATACCAGGTAATACAGTTATACTTGCCGGCTCTGTGGCTTGACTCAATCCCCCACTATTTGATGCAATAATAATATATTCGTAGGACATCCCAATTTGTACATCTGTATCCAAATAGAAATTTACATTATCTAATGTAACTAAATACTCAAAACTGTCAGTACCAGCTACTCTTCTATTTACTATATAGCTTTCTGCTCCAACCGCTTTTGTCCAGATTAATCTTACACTTGGTATATCATAGCCACCTACCAGAGTATATACAATATCTGCACTCAAGTTCGTTGGTGCAACAGGCTCAATAGTTACTTCCACAGAATCCGATGGTTCACTCTCTATTTCTCCTTTTTTTGCAATTACAATATACTCATATGTTTTTCCATTTTCTATTGAAGTATCTATATATGTATTTATATTACCTATTTCTGTGAGAATACTAAATTCCCCTGTACCAGCGGCTCTTCTTTTTAATATGTAGCCGACTGCACCATCTACAGCCTCCCAAGTTAGAGATACTATTGTATCATCAACCGTTGCAGATAGACTTTCAGGTTTTGGGAGTCCCTCAATCTCCTCTACATCGATATCCAGTTCATCATTATTAAATAGCTTTGAACTATTTTGCATCGTATATGTAGCATATTCTGAAACATATACACCTTTTAGGCTTATTCCTTCCAATTTTATATTTTCTTCACCTGAAACACTATTATTAACACTTAAGTCAAAATAAACACTATATTCACCTTTAGGTATACTTGTATTAAGTGTAAATAGATTGCTCTCATCACCAGTACCCTTGGAAAATACACCCATTAATTCATCGTTACTATTTTTTAAAAGTAAGCTGCTATTATATTCTAAACTATTTTCAATACCTGACAACTGTAGTTTTATTGAATCTACAGGTCTAAACAGCTTAAATGATGTTTTTAAATTAATAGTATTCTGTGAATCTACTACTTCGCCATTATATTTTGTAATTAATAATTTATTATTTCCCTCTAAATCTGAGATACTGATATGGCTTACAGGGTCTCCACCAAACTCAAAGTTAACTATCTTTGAAGGCTCCTCATACGATAAATTGACTCTTTTTTCATTTGTTATGATTTCATATCCGTCCATATCTCCAACACTTATTACATATTCATCTGTTTTCATATTTGTTATTGAAAACACACCGGTATTATTAGTATAACCATTATATTCTGAATTGTCAGATACCCGCTTAACAGTTACCGGAACATTTTTAATACTTCTTCCTCTATTATCAGCTACAGAAATATCGATGGTTCCTGACTTTACACTAAGTGAATAGGTTGTATCTTCGCTTTTGCTTCCTTGTGCAACCCATTGGTCACCATATTTATAATATCTGTCATAGCTTATATTATTGTTAATTATATACTGTCCTTCCTTTTTCATAACTACAGATAAATCTCTAGCCTGTGTAGAAGGTGTTGAACTATCACTAAATTCAACATCATACAAATTGGATGTATAAACTCCATTTTCGCCTGAATTCCATATTTCACTATCATATGAAACATCAAAATTTGAACTTGATAATGTTGTGCTTAAATCTATATTATCAAATTTTGCATTTACATCTGTTGCTTTAGGTATAACATCAATTTTTATATTTGCAGTATCACCCACTAAATAACCTTTTGTAAAAGCAGTAAATCCAAGCTCAAGCTTTGGCTCATTTTTATGGTTAAGATCAAATACTTTGCTTGTTTTTGCTCCACTTGCATCCATTACTACCAATTCCAGCTTAAATGTATCAAAATTACTGCTTACATTTTTAGGAATCGAAACTTCTTTTAACTCATCATTTATAATAGAATTATCCTCTGAAGTATATACTAATTCTTTTTCATCCTCGCTGTATTCTCCGTCATTGTTTTTATCAGTGTATATATAGACATAGGCATTAAAGTATTCATCCTTTAAGTCAATATCTTTTACTCTAAATGAGAAGTCTATATTCTCCTGGGATTGCAAAATATCCATTCCATCACTTATCCCATATGCATTTACTACAGGAGCATGATTTGCACCTCTTGTTGCCTTTATTATAGTATTTACAAACAGCTTCTGTTCGTCAATACCACTTGGTTCACTATGTCCTGTACCAGAATAAGTGATATTACCTTTTGTATATGTATAATACTCATTTCTACCGTCAAATTGGTTAAAACCATTTCCTTTTAAAGTATACCATGGAATAACATCCGAATCTTCCAAATCCAATTGAAAATACTGGTGGTGCGTAGTCGCAATAGAAATTTCGTCTATTATATATGGATAAACGGTTAATAAACCCTCATTTAACCTATAGCCGGTAGTTGACGTTGGAAATCTGCCGCTAACAGCTCTATCTAAGGTTTTTGTTGTAAATCCGTAAGAATTTTTATTTGAGCCAGGAAAATCCAGTCTGTTATCATGTAAAGGTACTGCATCGGGATTTAAAGGGTCTTTCTTATATATATTTTGACCAATTAAATCTCTAAAATACTTTGTAAATGATGACCCCCAACCTGTTCCATCTACATCGTATGTTAATGTATCATGGGTAAACATTACGCTTTGTCCAGTTGAAATAAAATCTTTAATAGCGTTTACAGCATCCACGTTCCATATCTGCCCATTTTCATACATATCATTAAATCCTAAAACAATCATATCATAATTACCGTTTAAAATCGTAGGCTTACCGTTTACAGGATTTGGGTAATTTTCATCAAAATCATTTACATGCATTTTTGTTATTTGAATATTAAATTCACCATCTTTTGATAATAAATCACCTAAAGAATCCAATTCCAGCTTATTATTATCGGGATATAATTGAAGCACTCTAACGTTTATAGCTTCACCTTTTAATGCTGTATATCCGACTTTATAGCTTTTTGCTCCTGATTCCCTATCAATCAACTCTATTTTCCATGGTAGAGCACCGGTAAATGAGCCTGAAATTCTATGCTTTATTGGAAATCCTGTTCCTGAGCTTATATTATCCAGAGTACTAAATAATTCATCATCCCTGAATATTCCATCACCATTCACATCAAAGAACAGCTTTGCAGTCATTTTCCCATTACCTGCAAGGTTTGTATTATCAGCATCAAACCCAAAAGTAAGCATATTATCTTCCTGATATAACCCATCCAGTCCAGTATACTCTACCGGAGTATCGGTTATATTTAAGATTGGTCTTTTAGCAAATTCTCCGCTAATATATCGTTGAATGACATTTTTAAATTCTTGAGTTTTATTGCCTGGTGTTATCCAACTTAGTTTTGCTACAGCATCACCATAGTTTTCATAATATTTCATTTTTATTGGATAGTCTTGACCTTCCGTTAAGTTAACAATACCATCAAATTGAGTTTCAGATTGATTTTGCCATTCATCTATTATGAGATCATTATTTACCCATACTTTTACCCCGTCATCTGCTGTGGCAGTAAACTTATATTCACCTGTAGAATCAGCATGAAAGATTCCGGTCCATTCGATGGTAAATTCATCATTTCCAAGTCCGTTTTGATAGCCGCTGTCCGGTGACCCTCTCCCCCAATCAAAATCTATTGATGTTTCATTTCGTTGGTATTTTAAGCTCTCTTCGTATCTCCATCTTCCATGGCTCCACTCCCAATACCAATCATAATATTTTCCTAAAAATCCATCTGAATTTACATTTGCAGTTACTTGACTCATATTATTTGTTATTGTAACAAAATTAAGATAATCAGTATTGTCTCTATACTGAGCAAAACTATTATATAATTTCGTATCATTAAGTCCGGTTGTAGTAAATATTGAGTCATCAAAAATAGTCAGTTGACCTGTAGTAATAAACTCTTTTATTTTTTCAGCATTTCTGATAGTAATATCATTTCCGCTATAATATTCCAATGAGTTAGTCCCATTATTCCCGCCTTGAGGAAGTTTTGTAGCAGCCTGTCCAATATCATAGTAACCTAAACCGTCTTGAAGCTTGTTTCCAACATAGACAATGTCATATTTTCCGTTTACTTCATCTATTTTACTGATAAATTCAGGCATTGACATAGTAGTTATGTTAACATCTACATCAAACATATTTTCAGTCAGTTCAAAGGAATTGTTAGGTTGGATTTCCAACACTTCCAAATTTAATTCTTCGTCTTCTTGTTCTTCTGAACCCTTATAAACAAACTTAACAGCATCTGCAATTGTATAACCAAAATCAGAGCATGTTATCTTTACATAATTACTACTACCTTGCTGCAACTGAAAAGTTCCAAGCGAAATCCATTGTCCACCATTTAATTTTTGGTTTACTGTTGTATTATATGTACTATTTTGTTCATAATGTATCTCAACCGGAACAGCATCCGCTCTGTTTGAATCAGATGTCCACCTCATAAATACTTCATATTCGCCTGTTCTTGTTAAATGCGGCTTCCATTTAGCCCAACTGTTTTGGTCTTGACTTCCATAAAAATAATCTGAGCCATAATATCCTGAAATACTATTACTTGATGTCCATGAATTATTTTTATTTTTTTCAAAATAATTTTTGTCAGTATTATCAATTATAATATTCTCTTCATCATCTTTATTATCTTTATCATGTGCAACAATCGGGAAAACATTAAGAAGACTTGTAATGAATATGAAAACTAGAGCAAATATAAAATACCTTTTAAATTTTTTGAACATATATCGCATCCCCTTTACTACTTTTTTATACTTGTATAACAATTTTTAATTTTTTAATATCTATTTTAAACATATTTATTTATATTATAGCAAATTACTACTCAACTTTCCATGAATTTATTGTTATATTTTTTGTAACAATTCTTTGTGTCCCCACAGGCTCTGAATC
>CAYYEC010000016.1:0-390 GCA_964470745.1 uncultured Eubacteriales bacterium
CTTCTATTCTGATCTCATTAATGAAGGAGTACTTTCACCAACAACTGTACAGCATATTCACCGGCTACTTCATCTTGCCTTCAAATATGCTGTTTTATGGGAGTACATTCCCTATAACCCAATAGAAGCTGTAAAAGCTCCTAGAAGGGCTGAAAGGGAAATTGTTATAATGAGCAATACGGAACTTCAGAAGCTATTAAAATCAGTTGAGGGGCATCCTGTGCTTATTCCAATTTACATAGCTTCAACAACTGGCATGAGGCTTGGTGAAGTCTGCGGTCTTCAGGATGAAGATATTGATTTTGACAGGAACATATTTAATATCCGTCATACCTATAAACGGATAAGTGGAACAATGGTTTTAAAAACCACAAAGACACTACGCAGTAG
>CAYYEC010000016.1:400-8074 GCA_964470745.1 uncultured Eubacteriales bacterium
GTCATGCTTGGATCAGCTTATAAAAAATCGAATTTTTTCTGCACATGGGAGGATGGAAGGCCAATGCAGCCGGACTATGTCACTTCAACTTTCAAAAAATATATCCGCCAGCTCGGATTTTCTGAGGGGATAACTTTCCATTCATTGAGGCATACTCATGCAAGCTGGCTTCTCCGTGAAAAAGTCCATCCAAAAATAGTTTCTGAAAGGCTGGGGCATACTTCGGTAAATCTTACACTGAATATTTACTCACATTTGATACCTGATCTTCAGAAAGATGTCATAAATCAATTGGATGCTTCATTATTTTCTATAAAAAATGATGAAATAAAAAAAGAAAAAGTCTCAATTGAAAATTAAAATAATCACATTTTATGCACAAAAACGTCGGGTTTTTTATTCACATAAAAACAAAATAGCCTGTAACGTAAGCTACAGGCTATTTCCAAGTGGTTGCGGGGGCAGGACTTGAACCTACGACCTTCGGGTTATGAGCCCGACGAGCTACCAACTGCTCCACCCCGCGATGTATGAAGTTGAAATAGGTCATAAATGAACGATTTACTATTGGTGCCGAAGACCGGAATCGAACCGGTACGGGGGGTAAGCCCCGCAGGATTTTAAGTCCTGTGCGTCTGCCAGTTCCGCCACTTCGGCGTTTCTTATATCGTTCATTTATGCCGACTTGAACATTATAATACATCTAAAAAATAATGTCAATACTTTTTTTAATCCAATTTTATGTATTTTTTTAAAAACAAAATCGGGCAGATGCCCGATATATTTTACATAATTATTAGAACGATTGTGATGATTTCCTATAGCCACCATTCTTTCTTTTCGAATCAATACTCTTTTTAAGACCTTGAATCTTTTCATCACTATCTTTCATAAACTTTGATAGCTGGTCCTCAAATGAAAGCCTTTGATTACCCTTGTTTTCCCAATCAATCTCTGGAGGTTTGCATGATTTGAAATTGGGTTTGGGAGCTAATGCTTTTTTAATGGATAAACTTATTTTACCATTTTCCAATGATATAACTTTAACTTTTACCTGCTGATCTTGCTTTAGATGTGATTTAATGTCTTTTACATATTCCTCAGCAACTTCTGAGATATGTACCAATCCTGTCATGCCATTTGATAATTGGACAAAAGCCCCAAAATTTGTAATTCCAGATACTTTTCCCTCAAAAACTTTTCCTACTTCGAGCGACATACAATAATAAATCCTCCTTAAATTAAGTTATCCAATAGAGAATATTTAATAACCTTAGTCACATCAGTCACAATACGTATAAATACAAATAACATAAGATGATTTTTAAGATTATTTATTTCTCTACATTATGAGATATTCTAAATTATTTATCTCACATAAGACTTGGCATAAACTCCATATACTTTTAGGTGAGTTAAAACATTACTTAGCCTTTTTTTGCATAGCCCCCACAGAAAATGCTGACTTGAAGCCAAAATTTAAATGATATCATATTTTAACGATCTCCTTGGGAAAAATATACTAAATTCTTTGCCTATAGGTAATTTAATTATACAGCATTTTAAGCTTACAGTCAAGATTTTACATTCTTTGTAAAATTAAAATTTCTCTATATTTTCATCAGATTTAATACATACCAAACAGTAAAAGTTTGATTTCCATTTTATTACTGGCTTTCCTTCCCAAATATTACTGGTTGAATACCTGGGGCTAATCCCTTATACTTTGAACTTGTCACCGGTTTTAAAGTTACACAGCTTTTTAAACACAGTTATAGATAAGCAAATAAATATGGTCAATGCTTATCTATGTGTAAACCATCAAAGGAATTAAAATAATTTATAAAGAGAATTCCTAAAATTGAACTGAAAGGGGGCAATCTTTTGAATAAAAAGATTTTTATTTTTACTTTATCATTTATTATATCGCTTTTTTGTTTTATTAATGTTTCATCCGCAGATTATTATTCCGAATATAAAACCCTTAAACAAGGTATGAACAATAGTGATGTTACCAATTTGCAAAAAGATTTAGATTTATTTGGCTACTATTATTACAAATATCCAACAGGCTATTTTGGTAGTATAACAACCAGATCTGTAATGGACTATCAAAAAAGCAAAAATTTGTATGTTGATGGTATTGTCGGTCATAATACTGCTCGCCAATTAAAAGTTGATAAGGTTTTGAGCACTGCTAGAAGCTATTGGGGTATTCCTTATGTTTGGGGAGGTACTTCAACTTCAGGCTTTGACTGTTCTGGATATACACATTATGTGTTACTTAAAAATGATATAATCATTCCTAGATCAGCGGTAGACCAATATCAAACTGGTACATGGGTATCAAAATCCAACTTAAAGCCTGGTGACCTGGTTTTCTTTTCAACTTATAAAGCTGGTGCATCCCATGTTGGATTTTATATAGGTAACGGTCAATTTATTCATGCCAGCTCAGCTGCAGGGTATATAACCGTTTCAAATTTAAGTACAACTTATTACGCCGAACATTATATTGGAGCTAAAAGAGTTATTAATTAAGATTGAACTTTTAAAAAACAGATTCATTTACGCTTTGCGTAAATGAATCTGTTTTTTCTTAATCTCAATCTTAATCTCAATCTTAATCTCAACCTTTTTTTCTTAGCCTTTCCTTGCGCCTGTCCTCTGCTTCCATAAAATCTTTTTCTTCTTCTTCTGTTTCAGGGTATAATGCTGGAACCTCCGTAGATTTCCCAGTATCATCCAATGCTACAAAAGTTAAGTATGCTTTGTTTGACTTAATAACATTTCCTGTTTGAAGGTTTTCTGTATATACATTTACTTTAACCTCCATTGAAGTTTTACCTACCCAAGTTAGCTTTGCCTTTAAAATGACTAATTCCCCTTGTCTTGAAGGATGCGTAAAATCAAGGCTATCAAGGGCTACTGTAGCAACTATCTTATTTGAATGTCTTGATGCAGCAATAGCTGCAGCTATATCAATCCAATGCATCAGTCTTCCTCCAAGTAAATTCCCCAATAGATTTGTATCATTAGGAAGGACCAACTCAGTCATTTCAACGTGTGAATAAGATGGAGTTCTTCCCATTTTATTATCTTTTTTTTTTTTGATTCCATGCCATTAACTCCTTTTTGTTTATATTAAACGCTCAAATGATTCTAAATTCTTAATTCCTCCACATACTCTTTTAACAACTCAACTACTTCATCTTTTAACGTCATTTTAAATACTTTTTCCTTAATAAATGTAGAATTCCTCATTCCCTTAATATACCAGGCTATGTGTTTTCTCATCTCTCTAACACCTGAATTTTCTCCTCTTAAATCTACCAACATATTCATATGTCTGATTATCATTTTTATTACCTCTTTAGGATTAGGGTTTGGGCTTATTTTTCCTGTAGCTAAGTATGTAATTGTTCGCTCAAACAACCAGGGATCTCCTTGACATCCTCTTCCTATCATTATTGCATCGCATTTAGTGTACTCAAGCATTAGCTTTGCATCCTGGGGTATAAATATATCCCCATTACCAATAACAGGAATATTTACTATCTCCTTAACTTTTTTTATAATATCCCAGTCAGCTTTGCCACTATAGAACTGCTCTCTGGTTCTTCCGTGTACAGCAATAGCCTTAGCACCATTTGCCTCAGCTATTTTCGCAATTTCTACAGCATTCACAGAGCCTTCGTCCCACCCTTTCCTTATTTTTATTGTTACAGGCTTTATAGATGCCTTTGAGACTTCATTTACTATTTCTCCTATTAGTTTAGGATTTAGCATTAATGCGCTGCCCTCACCATTCTTCGTTATTTTTGGGGTTGGACATCCCATATTGATATCAATTATGGCAGCTTCCGTTTTATTTATCTTATCCGCAATTCCAGCCATTATGTGTGGATCTGACCCAAATATCTGGATTGCTGTAGGCTTTTCATATTCATCTATTTCCGTTAGCTTCTCAGTCTTTTTATCATTATAGTGCATTCCTTTTGCACTAACCATTTCAGTATATACCATCCCGCATCCTTGCTCTTTGCACAGGATTCTAAATGGCTTGTCAGTTACTCCTGCCATTGGCGCCAGAAATACATTATTCTCAAGCTTTACATTACCGATTTGCATATATCCTCCACTATTAAAAGGTTAAATAAAATTACTCTATTTCTTATTCTATCATATAAAACTATTCTTCTCAAAGTGTTTGCCTTAAAGTAGTATTACTACTTTAAGGCTCATAATTTAAGCATTAGAAGCTATTTACCGAGAAGAATATTTCCTCTGTTTATCGCAGCGCATTCTTCATCTGCTTTCAGCTAATCGCTACGATATACTATTCTTCTCAAAACGTTTATTTTTTATAGAATATTTATATAATGTATTGACTTTTTATAAACATTATCTTATTATGTTTATATAATAACTAAACAATAAGGAATGATGTTTGAATGAACCATGTTTCGGATATTTTTTGGAATGCAAGTTTAGATGAAATCAAAAACGGTTATATTTTTAATTCTAATACGGAAGAATTTATTTGTCTGATTTGTGGCAAAAGTTTTCTTCAAGGATTGATTTATAAAGAAAATGAATTATTCTTAGATGCTTTAAAAGCAGTTAAACAGCATATCGCTCATGAACACTCATCAATGTTTGATTACCTTTTAAGTATGGACAGGAAAATTACCGGATTAACTGATCATCAAAAGAATTTATTAGAGCTTTTTTATAAAGGTTATAGCGACAATGAGATAGTTAAAAAATTAGATGGAGGCAGCTCCTCAACTATTAGAAATCACAGATTTACCCTGAAGCAAAAGGAAAAACAGTCAAAAGTCTTTTTAGCTATAATGGAGCTTTTAGAAGAAAACAAGTCTACCAAGACTCAAAAATTTGTATACATACATGGAGGTGCTACCATGGTTGATGAAAGGTATGATATAACAGAGGAAGAAAATATCAGTATATTAAATGCACATTTTAAAAATGGATTAGATGGTCCCTTAAGTCAATTTCCTAGAAAGGAAAAGAAGAAAATAGCTATATTAAGACATATTGCAAAGAAGTTTGAAGCAAATAGAAAATATAAAGAAAAAGAAGTAAATGAAATATTAGAAAATATTTATTTTGATTATGTAACCCTCCGTAGATATCTTATTGAATATGGATTTTTAGATAGAAAAACTGACTGCAGTCTCTATTGGGTAAAAGAAAAAGAAACTAAAGGAGGATCAGAAATGGACCGAAAATCAGAATTAAAGTTATTATATAAAGAAACTAATCGACCAATTGGAGTATATTGTGTTAAAAATACTATTACAAATAAAAGCTATCTAGGTACCAGTACAAACATAGATGGTAAAATAAATAGCATTAAATTTCAATTACAGTATTCCAGCTTAAAAAATAAAGATTTATTGAAAGAGTGGCAAGAGTATGGAGAAGATAATTTTGTTTTCGAAACTTTAGATGTAATAAAGCCAAAAGAAGATAAAAACTATAATTATAAAGATGATTTAAAAACATTATTATCTCTTTGGCTAGAAAAGACTCCAAACAGTACAAAAATAATTTAGATGTATGATAAAACAAGAAAAATCTACTTCCTAAATTAGTGGTCTGCACACCTTGAACGATATGTGTTACAAACTACTAAGATTAATTCTATGGGATTTTTCTTGTTTTATATTCTATAGGTTTCTAAGCTGATACTATTTGGTTAAACAAGTTTATAGAATTAGCTTGAGCATCAAAACGAACGTAATTAAATTCATGGAAATTTTTCACTACAATATTTACCAGTTCACTATCCAAATCTAATCTTTCCGCCATCTTATTTAATATTATTATAATTTCTTCTTTTTTCATCCCTTTCCTATATGGTCTATCTTCGGCCAATGCGGTAAATACATCACACACTGCCATTATCCTCGTTCCTAAAGAAATCTCGTCACCTTTAAGCCCAAATGGATAGCCTGTACCATTAATCCTTTCATGATGTAATGAAGCCCATGAATTAATTATGTCAAATCCTTCAATATGATTTAAAATATTATATGTATATAATGCATGCTTTCTCATTACTTCAAACTCTTTAGCATTTAATGCTCCAGGCTTTTCAAGAATTTCATTAGGAACGGCAAGCTTCCCTAAATCGTGCAGATTTCCAGCAATAGCTATAATATCAGAGTCTCTATGTGAGAAACCTAAAAATATTGATAATAGTTTTGCTGTAGCTGCAACACCGGAAGAATGAGTAGCTGTAAAGGAACTCCTAAAGTCAATAATTCTAGAAAAAAAACCTGATAACTCTTTTAATTGTTCCAATCCTAAAATAATATCCCCATTTGTAACTCTGTTTTTTAAGATATGGTCTATAGATTCAGACTGTAAATCTGTCCAGAACTCTTCTTTTGTGGCTAACTGTAGGAAAGCATCAACAATTTTAGGAGAAAACAGCTTTCCAGAATTGCCTTTAATTCTCTCTTTAATAAAATGTATCCGGTTCTTTATATTCTTATTTTTATCAATAGAGACAGCAACTCTGTCTGAAAGATGCAATATACTTCCTTGCATAATAATATCATCATCTATATATCCATATTCATTCTCTCTCTTCCAATTTAAATGATGATAACGTATTATATCAGATAAAAAAGCTAATGGCTCAAATGATTTAATTAATTGACTTCCCAGAATTGTATGTTTTTCAGAATTTACAACATCAAAATCCAAAATTCTTATTCTATCTCTATAGGATAGGGCCCCTATATCATGTAAAGCTCCAGCCAATACTAAACTATGTTGTATACTTTTATCAAGTGACATCTCCATAGCAATTGAAGATGCTATATATGCAACTTGCTTATGATGATTTACAAGCTTTGTACTCACTAGATCCATTGAGGTTGACAAGCATAAAATCAAATCAAATAATGTAACTTTTGGATCTCTCATTACTGCTACTACTTCCTTTATATTTAATAAATTTAGAGAATACTTCATTAATTCAACATAATTTGTTACAAATATTTGAAGTATTAATCACTTTGTTTTCTCTATATTATCTATTATATACCTTTTATTTGCAACTTAAAACTATTATTTTAAACATAATTTTTGATATTTTAGTACAAATATTTGTTTATTTCTTTATAATTTATTTCTTAAGTTTAGGGCTTGCCAAAATTGTCTGATTGACAGCTTTTATCTTGTAATATAAAATATTATTAAGTATTTTAGAATATTTAAAGAGGTACTTATGGAGTATTATAATGTTAAAGTTGGCCAATCTATTAAGTTAACTACAAATTCAATATTTTATAAGAACATTTATGAGAGCTCCGTTCTTGCGGTAAATGACGATTCTCTTGTAATAAGTACTCCATATTATAGAGGACTTCATGTACCGCTAAACTTAGGCTTTATTTTAAATTTGAAAATTCAAACTGCTCATGGTATATTTGAATTTACAACTGAAGTTCTTGATAGAAATCTTGAAGACCATTCCATATTAGTTAAGTTACCTTTTGAGAATATAAAGAAAAATCCCCTTCAAAATTTATATGCCAACTATTGTAAATTTGTAACTGTAACCAGTGGTAAAGGTGGAGTCGGTAAAACCAGCTTTATTATAAACTATGCTATTACTTTGGCTAAGAAGGGAAA
>CAYYEC010000016.1:8084-18586 GCA_964470745.1 uncultured Eubacteriales bacterium
ACTTAGGAATGGCTAATATTGATGTCTTAATGAAGGTAAATACAAGATATAATTTAATTGATGTAATTGAAGGAAAAAAGGAGCTTAAAGATATTTTGGCTGACGCGCCAGGTGGTATTAAATTTATTGCTGGTGGAAGCGGTATTCAGGAGCTTGCCAATTTAACAACACCACAGTTTTATAGAATTACAACTGGATTTGACTATCTTGAAAAAAATTTTGATTATGTTTTAATAGATACTGGAGCCGGTCTTTCAAAAAATGTTACGAATTTTGTACTGGCTTCTGACGAAACTATAATTATTACTACGCCAGAACCACATGCTATAACGGACGCATATTCTATTATAAAAGTTATTTTAGAGCAAAGTAAAGACGTAAACTTAAAACTAATTGTTAATAAATGCGATGATTATCAAGAGGGTGAAACTGTTTTAAATAGGATAAACGGCGTCGTAAGGAACTTTTTAAATAGCACTATAGCTCCAGTAGCATGTATTCTGGAAAATAAAATTGTTACAAAATCTATAAAGGAACAAATTCCATTAGCTATATCTCATCCAACATGTGATATAGCCAAGTGTATTGAATCAATAGTTGAATATGAATTAGGAAATTCTTCATGTAGTGCTTCATCCAGCACTTTATCCAGCTTTGTAAGTAAATTTAAGAGTTTATTTAGTAGATAAATATATTAATTATTTAACATAAAAATAAAGACTCTTATAAAAAGCCTTTATCTTTAATATAAATATCTTATTCTTTTTCAAACATATCTTTTCCTACTCCACATTCAGGACATACCCAATCATCAGGAATATCTTCAAATTTAGTACCAGGAGCAATTCCAGAATCAGGATCTCCAATTTTAGGGTCATATATGTACCCGCAAACTGTGCAAACATATTTATCCAACTATATCAACTCCTCATTGTTTTTTCATGTATTAATTTACCCTTTTTATTTATAAAATAACATTTTATAAATAAAAGATTAAAATTTATTTGTGTTTCCTCTGTTAAAAATAATTACCAAACCTACTAATATAAAAGCACCCGGAATTACTAAACCATAATTTATTATTTTTTTCAATGAAAAAGTTACAAAAAATATAGTTGATAATGTGGTTAAAATTGCTACCGGAACAAGTATGCCTTTTTCTCTGCTTCCAAATACATATAGCTCAAATAATCCTACTGCAACTGCTAATATAAATCCAGGCCATGTTAAATCCCAAACATCATATAACATGGATATTTGACATACAATTCCTACTGTAAGAAATATCCCTCCTGGTACAAGTATTCCAGGATCATGATTTTTCCCGGAAAAAAATGACGAATGCATCATTATTCCCGGGATTATGATGAACATAGGCCAAAAATTAGCAAAAACATATCCAATATTAAACGAAAAATCAAATATATCTAAATTTTTTAATAAAAATAGTCCTCCCAGTATTACAAAAATGAAACCTAAAACATAATTACCTCTATTTCTCATATAAACCTCCCAAGTATAAGCAAACAATACTAAAACTATTAATCTCTTATAAAATATTATAGGCTTTAAATTAAAAAAAGTCTGATGAATTTGTTTAAATTCTCAAACTTTTTATTTTTACATTTCTAAAATAAGATTTCCTGAGGTTAAAGGCTTCTCTTTTTGTTCCATTTCTCTACTTATTTTCCACATAACATATCTTATACTAATTGATATTGTTTCCGCCATTTTCATAACAATACTAAGCCTGGTATTCTGAAGTACCAGAAAGTCCATAAATCCCCCGAAATTTACTATTCCGGTTATATGAATATCCCCAATGGGCGGTAAATCTTTATTTACTCCTGAACCTGGCTTTATTGACCCTTCTCCTATGGTAATATATCCAACATGATCCATTCTACCTAGACAAGCATCTATTGCAATAACAAATGGGTTATCATAATACTGGTATATGTGTTCTATAGTCTCTTTTAGATTTTTAGCATGAACCGGATTATCCAGATTTCCATGAACATATATATTATCATAATTTAATTTGTCTATTTTATGCCCTATAAGTGGTCCCAAGCTATCTCCTGTGGATCTGTCAGTACCTATGCAAATAAATACTATGGATTTATTCCCAGAATAAAGGCCATTTTGTATGTATCTCTGCAGAGTTTCAGATAACTTTAAAAACGCTGTTTTATCCTTTACATCAATATACTGCTGTTTCTTATCTTCTTTAATAGACATATCAATTCTCCTATTTTATGTGTTTATATAGAAGTGTTTCCATGAAATCCTATTTTTATTACATCATTTCATAATATTATATTCATTTTATATTGATATATTCATATTTCTCTGATATCATTATTTTTATAGAACGACATATTCTATGACCAAATGACAAATATCATCATTGATACATTTTGGGGTTAAAAATCCTTAGAATTTATTGATTATAGTGATATTTGTTTATTCGCTCGAATATTTTAGGTCTGGAATCGTTTTAGGAAGGAATGTTATTTATATGTTTTCAAGATATACTACTAATGCATCTAGTTGTGATTTTGTGTTTGATATATTGGATGGAATGTATGATTGGGTTAGGGTTATTGATAGAGATGATAATATTATTTATATAAACAAGGCTATGGAAGAGGGGCTTGGCTCTAATCCAACTGGCCAAAAATGTTTTGAACTTTTTGGTGGTTCTACTCCTTGTGAGAATTGTATTTCAAGAAAAGCTGTTTTCCATGGTAAACCTCATGAAAAAGAAGAAATTATAGGTAATAAAATCTTTTCAGTAATGTGTTCTCCAATAAAAAATCATGATGATGAGGTTTATTATGTTGTAGAAGTTTTAAGAGATGTGACTCAGAATAAAAAACTTCAACATAAAATTTTATTACAAAACATAAAATTACAAAATGATTTAGAAATGGCTAAAAGGCTTCAGTGCAGCCTTCTTCCAAAGAATGTTCCACAGGATAGAATTGATTTTTCTTTTATTTATAAGCCTTGCGAAAGTCTAGGTGGAGACTTTTTAGATATTTTTAGCATAGATGAAAATCATATTGGCATATATATCGCTGATGTATCAGGACATGGCGTGTCTGCATCAATGCTTACAGTATTTCTTAGGTCTTCTATAAATCGTACCATATTAGATCCTGCAAAAGCATTAGAAGAATTATATGCCGAATTTAACAATAGTAATTTTGATAAGGATTTATATATAACTATATTTTATTGTATTTTAAATGTACAATCCAATACTTTAGTTTATTCAAATGCTGGTCATAATGTGGCTCCAATAGTATTTAATAAAGATAGATTCGAAATTTTAAGGACGCCGGGAATACCAATAAGTGATTGGCTTGATAAGCCAACGTATGTAAATAAGTCTGTTGAATTAAAATCTAAAGATAAAATATTCCTCTATACTGATGGAATAATCGAAATGAAAAATAAAAAAAATGAATTATTTGGTGAAGAAAATATTTTAAATATATTGTTAAATAGTAACGAGGATCTTAATCGGATACTTAATACTATTATTAATACTGCTTGTGATTTTGCTAATATTGGAGGTCATTTAAATATTCCTGATGACATAACCATGGCGATTTTAGAGATTAAATGACATTTTTTCTTACTCTTTTCCAATCATTTCTTAAATATTACTTTAAAGACGATAATAGCTGCTTTTATTATTAAGCAGCTATATGAATCCCGAAAAAATATAGGTTATTTATCCCAAAAATATGGGTAATATAAAGAAGTAATACTGATATAATAATATAAATAACTAGACATACATTTTTTGGAGGTAATATTGTGAATAAAGCAGATATTGGGCTTATTGGGCTTGCAGTCATGGGAGAAAACCTAGTAATGAATATGGAAAGTAAAGGTTTCACCGTAGCAGTTTATAATCGCAGCCCGGAAAAAATTTCAAATTTTATTGAAGGTCGTGCTAAAGGTAAAAATATAATTGGAACATTTTCTATTCAGGATCTTGTTGATAATTTAAAAAAACCACGTAAAATTATGCTTATGGTTAAAGCAGGATTACCTGTCGATAGTCTCATTAATAAGCTGATCCCTTACCTTGAAAAAGGAGATATTATAATTGATGGCGGAAATTCTTATTTTCGGGACTCTATCCGCCGTACAAAATACGTTGAGGAGAAGGGGCTATTATATGTAGGAGCAGGGGTTTCCGGTGGAGAAGAGGGAGCGCTTAAAGGTCCTAGTATAATGCCTGGAGGATCTCCTGCTGCCTGGTCACATGTTAAACCAATATTTCAAACTATGGCTGCAAAAGTTGAAGATGGAAGTCCTTGTTGCAACTGGGTTGGCAGCGATGGAGCAGGTCACTTTGTTAAAATGGTTCACAATGGTATCGAATACGGAGATATGCAGATAATTTCTGAAAGCTATCATTTAATGAAGCTGCTCTTAGGAATGTCTGCAGACGAAATTTATGAAGTTTTTAAAGAATGGAATAAGGGCGAACTTAATAGTTATTTAATTGAAATTACAAGAGATATTTTAGCTTTTAAAGATAAAGATGGTTCTCCACTCGTTGATAAAATCCTTGATACGGCAGGTCAGAAGGGTACTGGTAAATGGACTGCCATTTCAGCCTTTGATGAAGGAATCCCACTTACTCTAATCGGAGAAGCTGTTTTTGCCCGCTCCCTTTCAGCTTTAAAGAACGAAAGGATTAAAGCATCAAGTATCTTATCTGGCCCTGTTCCAAAATTTGAAGGAGATAAAAAATCTTTTATTGAAGATATAAAAAATGCACTATATGCATCAAAAATTATTTCTTATGCTCAAGGCTATTCTTTAATGCATTCAGCAGCTAAAAATTTTGGCTGGAATTTAAATTTTGGAGAAATTGCTTTAATGTGGAGAGGTGGATGCATAATAAGGTCCATTTTTCTTGGAAAGATAAAAGAAGCTTTTGATGATGATGCTAACTTAACAAATCTTTTGCTAGATCCGTATTTTAAAGGAACAGTTGATAGAGCCCAATCTGGTTGGAGAAGAGTGGTAGCTGCAGCTATAATCAATGGTATTCCAGTTCCAGCTTTTACATCCTCTTTGAGTTATTTCGATGGATATAGAAGTGAAAAGCTTCCTGCAAATTTACTACAAGCTCAGCGTGATTATTTTGGTGCTCATACCTATGAGAGAGTTGATAAACCAAGGGGTGAATTCTTTCACACAAATTGGACCGGACACGGTGGCAATACTTCATCGAGTACTTATAATGTATAAATGGAGTGATAGGTTATACATCATGGGCGATAATAGTAAATAATTCGTAATGGATTACTACTTATTTATTGCCCTAACCTCACTTTCCATCTATTTTGTAACCTCAAGTACCAATATTTTTAGTTCTTTATCTGAATTATTTTCAAGTCCATGTGTTCCAAATGGTTTATTTAATATAACGTCCCCCGCATGTACGTCTTGTCTTCTTCCATCAACTGTCATAACACCATCACCTTCAAGTATTATGTATAATTCTTCATTATCTCCGTGTTTATGTAAACCAATAGATGTATTTGGTGGTAGTGTTGAAGAGTAAATAAATCGAATATTCGTTGCAAAGTCATCTTTTATAAAAACTTCCGCTTGCTTAAGTGTACCTTTTCCTCCATGGCAATTATTATTATCTTCAAATTTCGATTTCAAAAAGTTTCTTATAGTCATATTCCCCACCCTCATTTACGCATAATTAGCATTTCGTGTTATATTTCCTTTAAACTCATAGAACACCAAAATCTCCTTATTCCACATGTGACTTAATTTTTGTGTTCTACATAATTAAGAATATTATATCAAAATATAAAAGATAATGCTTGTAGATTAAATAATCTACAAGCATTATCACTGTTAACGAAATTTTCTTGGCTCCTTTTAATAAAATGAAAGAAACCAATCAAAATAATTTTTGTTATACGACTCTTAATATACAGTTTTCCACTCAGCTATGTTTGAAGAATCAAATTTGAATGGATCTCCAAGCATAATCTGAGTTCCATCACCATCTTGGATTACTTCTTTTTCACCAAGTCTGCCAGCTGTAAATTTATCTCCAACTTTTCCAGTAATATCACCTTTTACTAAAGCATCAGCAGCATATCCAGCTAAATATCCCACATCTATAGGATTCCATAGATACATCCACTCACAAACTCCACTTTCAATATATTCAGCCATTTCACTAGGAAGTCCTAGACCTGTTAAGTGAACTTTTCCTTTAAGTCCTTTGTCCGTAAGAACTTTACCAGCAGCAGCAATACCAACTGTAGTAGGAGCTATAATACCTTTAAGATCAGGATATGATTTTAATAAAGCCTCCGCTTCAGAAACACTCTTATCTCTTAAGTCATCTCCATAAGCAACTTTTACAAGCTTGACATCTTTGTATTTTGGATCTTCAAGTTCTTTTTTCATCCATTCAATCCAGGTATTTTGATTTGTAGCTTGTGAAGTTGCACTAAGAACAGCTATTTCACCCTTTCCGTCAATCATATCATAAATGGCTTGAATTTCAACTCTGCCAATTCTTTCAGGGTCAGCCTGATTAACGTGAACCATACGGCTAGCTGCATTTACACCTGAGTCAAGAGATAAAACTTTGATTCCGGAATCCATAGCTTTTTTTAAAGCAGGTTCAAGAGCATCTGGGTCATTTCCAACGATAGCAATACAATCTATCTTTTGAGCAATAAGCTCTTCGATCATTTGAATTTGAGCTTCTGCTGTAGGTTGATCAGGAGCTTTTAGTATTGCTTCTCCACCAAGTTCTTCAATGGCAATTTTAAATCCTTCCATTTCCTTTTCTCCATATGGATTACCTGTGTTTTTGAAAATAATTGCGTACCTTTTTTTCACTTCATTCTTTACTTGATTTTTTTCTTCTGTAGTATTTCCGGTCTTTGGTGCATTTTGAGTACATCCAACCATCATTGAAAATACTAATCCCATTGATAAAATCATTGTCAATACTTTTTTCATTTTTTTTCCTCCTATAGTTAATTAAATTATATAGAATAGTCTTTGACTATCATATATCAATGCTTCATAAAACTTGTACTATTGTGAACAATACAAACCTAAGGGGGTTAATTACAACTTCATTATAATTATTTTTCGTGTTATATAATTCTAGTTTTTGGTAAATAGTCTTTTTAGCTGAAATGTTCCTTTGTAATTTTTTAAATTTGGTATCATTACAGCAAATATTAATAATAAACCAATAATTATCAATAATATTTGAGCTGGTACATTTACCAGTCCCAAACCGTATCTCAAAAATCCAATTAATAAAATTGATAATACCGTTCCAATAATCCTACCTTTTCCTCCTGCCGTACTGACTCCTCCAACAACCACCATTGCTATTACATCCAATTCATAGCCTGTAGCTACATTCGGTCTTGTACTTCCCATTCTGGATGTAAGGAATAATGCTGTTACTGCGGACATAAAGCCAGTCATTGTGAAAACTATAACTTTTATTTTATCTACTCTTACACCGGAGAATCTACTGGCTGTAACATTATTACCCATTGAATATACCCGTCTTCCAAAGGTGGTTTTATGCAACAGCAGTGCAAATATTACCGCAAACACTACAAATATTATTAGTATAAACGGGATTTTTGATACATATCCCCATCCAAGAAACTTATACCATGAAGGGAATTTTCCGGATGCCTGATCTTCGAGAATTATATAAGCAATTCCTCTATATATAATCATTGTAGATAGTGTAACAATTACGGCAGATAGTTCTTTAAATTTTACAATTAGTATTCCATTTATAAATCCACATAATGTACCAACCAAAAGGCATATCAACATTGCTAGAGCCATTGGTATTCCTGCGTTGTATGACACAGCCATAACAACTGAAGATAGAGCAACTGTTGATGCCACTGAAATATCTATGTCTCCTAAGATTATGATAAAAGCCATAGGCAAAACTATAAAGGCCTTATCCAAAAATGTCATAGTAGCATCCAATAATCTATTACTATCCAGATAGTATGGAGATAATGATGAATTAATTATATTTACAATTATAAATATTAGTACAAGCATCCATTCCCACTGGAAGAAAAAGCTCTTAATATTAAATTCTTTTTTAGCAATTATATTTCTCTTAAGCATAATTTATATTTTCCTCCTCATGAGATTATTTCTATCAACGCCTCTTTTAACTATAGCATTTATTACAACTGCTACCAATATAATCACCCCTTGAATCGCTTGCTGCCAGAAAGGAGATACATTAATAAGAGGTAATGCATTATTTAAAATACCCAATAATAAAGATCCTAGAATAATTCCTGAAATCTTACCTGATCCACCGGCAATATTAACACCTCCAAGAACACATGCAGCTATGACATTTAATTCATATCCCATAGCAGTATCACCTTGAGCTGAAGCAAATTTTGAAACCCACAAAACTCCTGCAAGTCCAGCTAAGGCCCCCATGATGGTATAAACCATCCATAACACCTTATCATTACTAATACCACTGATTTTAGCCGATTCTGGATTGCTTCCTACAGCATATATCTTTCTTCCTGTTCTAGTATGATTTAAGAAATAGTAGAAAACAATATATATAACAATTGCAATAAATATCAATGTATTAATTCCAAGAATTGAGCTTGTAGCAATGCCTTTAAAGCTAGTGGGCATCTGATGCGCACTTACCCATTTCCCTCCGCTTACCATAAATGTAAGCCCCCTGAATACATTCATCATACCGAGTGAAGCAATTATTGGAAGAATCCCACCCTTTGATATGAGTAGCCCTAAAATTCCTCCACATACTGTTCCAACTATTATCCCCAACAATATTGCAAGTACAGGATTTAAATCTGGATTTGCACCTACTGTCAAGGCAGATATCATTCCTGATAAAGCAAGCGTAGCCCCAATTGAAAGATCAATACCTCTAGTAACTATTACAAGCATCATCCCAACAGTTAAAATACTGAGAATTGCTGTATTAGTTATCATGTCATTGATATTTTCCAGCGTCAGAAAGCTTTGATTTCTAATTTGTACCAATATAGAGAGTACTATGATAAATCCCAACAAACCTAATTCTCTGAACTTAGAAACACTTGCAATATTTATTTTTTTTTGTAAAGCTATTTCAGCCATAGCAGTTCCCCTTCTCTTTTATTTTTGCAATTTATCTGTTTTTTCTACTATAGTAAAACAATATTTTAGCCGACCGATACCATAGCAGCTTCAAGAATTGCTTCTTGAGTTGCATTTTTTCTGTCTAAGGTACCTGTTACTCTACCTTCGCGCATAACAACTATTCTATCACTCATTCCAAGTACTTCTGGCATTTCAGATGAAACCATAATAATACTATACCCCTGACATGCAAGCTCACTCATTATTTCGTGAATTGCAGATTTTGCTCCTACATCCACACCTTTAGTTGGCTCATCAAGTATGATTATTTTTAGGTCAGCAGTAAGTAGCTTAGCAACAATAATTTTTTGCTGATTACCTCCAGATAAGGAACTCGCCAGATCAAAAATACTTTGCGCTTTTATATTTACCTTTTCAGACAAAACCTTTGAGATTTCAGACTCCTTCTTATCATTTAACCAGCCTCTGTTTGAAAATTTATCTAAAGTTGGTAAAGTAATATTCTTACCTATTTCCCACTGTAGAACCAGACCTTGTTTTTGTCTATCCTCTGGTAGATAACCAATACCATAGTTCATAGCATCTAATGGTTCATTAATCTTAACTTCTTTTCCTCCAATAAATACTTTACCTCTATCTGGTGAAACTATACCAAAAATAGATTGGCAAACTTCTGTTCTGCCAGCGCCAACCAAGCCTGTCAGCCCAAGAATCTCTCCTTTGTAAAGAGTGAATGAGACATCATCAAAGAATCCTGTTTTACCTAATCCTTCTACTCTTAAAATCTCTTCACCAATTTTTGATTCTTTTTTAGGAAAAAGTTGAGTAATCTCTCTACCAACCATAGCAACAATGAGATCATCATTTGAGATTTCATCAACATTCCATGTTCCTATGTATTTCGAGTCCCTAAATACTGTTACCCTGCTTGCTAATCTATACATGTCCTCAAATCTATGAGATATAAAAATTATTGAGGCACCATCATCTCTTAATTTTTCAGTTATTTTGTATAATTCTTCACTTTCTCTTTTTGTAAGTGCTGCAGTAGGTTCATCCATAATAATAATTTTTGCATTTGTTGACAAAGCTTTTGCAATTTCAACAATTTGCTGTTGAGCAACACTTAGCGCCCCCATTAAGGTTCTAGGGTCAAAATTTGCCCCTAACTCATCCAGTAGTTTTTGTGCTTCAGTATGCATTTGATTCCACAAAATTCTTTTTGAACCTTTTTGAATTTTTTCATGACCAATAAATATATTTTCCGTTACGCTTAAATCCGGATAACATGTGAC
>CAYYEC010000017.1:0-4214 GCA_964470745.1 uncultured Eubacteriales bacterium
ATAGTAAATTATAACTTAAAAACCATTTTCCCATGGTTCATTATTGGATTTCTATTAGCTTCTCTCTTAAATACGCTTGGCTTATTTAAAGGAGATACTATTACATTATTATCATCCACAGGTAAATTCCTTATTGTAATGGCTTTAACAGCTGTGGGACTAAGTGCAGATTTTAAGAAAATGCTCAAAACAGGCTTAAAGCCTCTCTTTCTTGGCCTAATTGTATGGTTTATTGTTACTGTGGCAAGTATAGGAATACAGTATATTACAGGACAAATATGAATGTGTATACAATGTTGGAATTCCGATAGAACGAATCGGATTTCCAACATCGTATGTTTTTTTAAAGTAGATTAATGTCCGCCACAGCTATCATGATGCTCATGTTCGTGACATATACTGCCTGTAGATTTTAGTTTTCCTGCAAGAAACTTGTTCACTGTGTCTTCTGCATCACCTGACGCTCCTGTAACTACCTGAATCTTCTTCTCATTAAAGATTTCAATAGCTCCTCCACCCATTCCACCAGAAATGATTACGTTTACTCCCAGATCATTAAGGTAATTAGGCAAAAAACCAGGTCTGTGTCCGGGATTCTGTATAAACTCACAGGTTGATATTTGATTGTCCTCCACTGTAAATATATTAAATCCCTCACAATGACCAAAGTGTCCTGCTACCATCTTTCCTTCGCTTGCAATTGCAATTTTCATTATTCATCAAACTCCTTTCAATTTTTAGTTATTCTAAAGTTTCCTTGAGTATCCTGTATAATTCAGGCAGTTTCTTTTCAATATTTAAAGGTTTTAAAGATTTATAAGTCCAGGCATGTGAAGTACTCCCTGCTGCAAGAACTCTTTCATCCATGTTATTAACAACCTCATAAATAAACTCTATTCTTACGCAGGTCATCTTTCGGATTTTTGTTTTCACAACTATTTCATCATCATATTTAGCAGGGTTTTTAAAGCTGCATTCCATGTGCGACAACGGAAGAAGTATACCTATTGCTTCTATTTCAGAAATCGCCATTCCTGCCTTTTTAAAAAAATCGGTTCTTCCCGCTTCAAACCAAATCGGATAATTGGAATGATGTACTATACCCATCTGATCTGTTTCTGCATATCTTGCTATAAATCGTGTCTCCGTCTCCACCTTAAGACCCTCCTCTCATTTCTTAAGAAGTAGTGCAGCTACTTTCTCCCAAATACTAAGAATTGCATCTTTTGCAGGACTGTTTTCAAGGAAGACAACAGGTCTTCCCTCATTGACTGCCTCAATTACCTGTGGGTCAAAAGGTATCTTCCCGGTCATGGGAATATTTTGTTGTTGGCAGTATTCCTCTATTTTTTGAGTATTTGCAAGGTTTACATCAAACTTATTGATACATACAACACAAGCAGCCCCAAATTTTCCTGCCGTTTCTACAATTCTTTTCATATCATGCATCCCTGACAGGGTTGGTTCGGCAACAATCAAAACCATATCAACTCCTGTCACTGAAGCTATGACAGGACAACCGATACCCGGCGAGCCATCAATAATGACAAACTCCTGACCATTTATAAAATTGTACAGGTTCCTTCTTACCTGGGTGACAAGTTTGCCGGATGCTCCATTTCCCATTTTTAATTCCGCACTTGAAAAAATTTCGTCATCATTTTTAAATAATAGAGTCTTCCCTGAAATATTCTTTTCAAGCCCTATGGCTTTCTTACCATCCATACTGACAGAAGGACAGAAGGCTTCGCAAACTCCGCATCCTTCACACTCATATTGATTTACTTTCCCATCCTTAATAGCTCCAAACTGGCAAAGTTCCTCGCATTTTCCGCAAGCAGTACAAAACTCATCATATTTCACAGCTTTCTGATACCCATAAAAGCTTTCTATTTTGGGCTTCATATTTGTTGCATGAACAAGGTGAAGATTAGGTGCGTCCACGTCACAGTCAGCAAAAGCCATATTTGAGGCAATTGCTATGAAAGACGCCGCAACTGTAGTCTTTCCTGTACCTCCTTTACCGCTTAATATTACCAACTGCTTCATGCTGCACCTCCTTTTCAATGGTCTCTAGTATCGTCCTGAAAAGCTTTAAGTAATGGCTGTATTCGGCCGATACAACATGTCCCTTTGAATTTGCAAGTCCAAGCTCAGAATCATAAGGAATAGAAGCAATAATCTTAATATTATTATGACTGCAATATTTTTCAATAAGACTTTTATTGCCCATGTCTTTATTAACAACAAGAGCGTGTGGCTTTTTAAAGAGCTTTACTAAATTGTAAACCATGTCAAGGTTATGAATTCCAAACATAGTAGGCTCAGCTACCATCAGACAATAATCAGCATCCTTGATACTTTCCATAACGCTGCATGCGCTTCCTGGCGGACAATCCACAATAACAGTCCCATCCTGCAGCTTATCTGAGAGAAGTTTACGGATGATAGGTACTCCGGTAGCTTCCCCTGTATTTAAAATACCTGTCATAACTTTTATATCTTCTGATATACCATATTCAATATGTCCGATATATCTGCCAGTCTCTATCAGAGCTTTTTCAGGACATAACAGTACACACCCTTTACATGCATGACAGAGCTCCGGAAATACCAGCAGCTTATCTTTTATATAGGCCAATGCATTAAACTTGCAAAAATCTACACATTTTCTGCATCCTGTGCATTTTTTGGCATCAACAGTCGGCACCATAACTTTTACTTCTTCTTCCTCTTTTACCTGTGGTTTTAAAAACAATCTGCCATTTGGTTCCTCTATATCACAGTCAATATAGACTGCTTTCCCCCCGGCATACGCAAGGTTTACTGATACAAAGGTCTTTCCTGTACCGCCTTTTCCGCTTAAAACAGCTATCCGCATAGTCTAACCTCCATGCTAGTGGTTTATAAAGCTTCTTTTTCGTAGTTTATTTTTAGCTTTACAAATCCACTTCCTCTGTCTGTGGTCTGCATACTATGAACAATAAACTTTACAGACCACTAGTGATATCCAGGATGTATCTCTGATAACTCAGCAAGTTCTCCTGACTTATATTTTTGAACCACTTCTGACACAGTGCCCGGAACAGCCTTCAGTATTTTAACATCTGCCGCATTCAATACATCAGCAGCATTCTGTCCACAATGGAAGGTTATCACTACACCTGCACCACTATCAGCAACAGCTTGTGCTGCTTTGATTCCGGCTCCACCCTGACTGCTTACAGCCTGATTATCAATTACTTCATATTTAAGTGTTTCACTATCAGCAACCACAAAGTAGTAAGTACGTCCAAAAGACTGGCTTACATTGCTTTCTATAGTTCTTCCCTCTGCTGGAACTGCAACCTTCATTTTCAATCACTCCATTACTATTTTTTAGTTAATTCTTATTCCCAAAACTTTTTTCAATATACCCAACCGCATCATTTAAATAAGAATGGTTTAGTTTTTCAATTTCTCCCCGGTCACATAGTTCTGCAACCGCCGGGTCAATGGGCATTCTGCCCAGTACATTGATGCCTAATTTTGATGCAACCTCCTCAATTTTACTTTCCCCGAATAATTTGATATCCTTGCCGCAGTCAGGGCACTTAATCCAGCTCATGTTTTCAACAATACCCAAGACAGGTATATTCATAGATTTAGCCATGTTATATGCTTTCTTTACGATAAGTGAAACTAAATCCTGGGGAGACGTTACAATAACTATTCCATCCAAAGGTATGGACTGGAACACTGTTAAAGGTACATCTCCAGTTCCAGGAGGCATATCAAGAAACAAATAGTCAATATCTCCCCAGATTACATCCGTCCAGAACTGTTTTACTGTCCCTGAAATAATAGGTCCTCTCCAAATAACGGGAGAATCCTCATTCTCAAGCAAAAGATTAACAGACATGACATTGATATTATTGTGAGTGCATTGTGGATAGATTCCAAATTCACTCCCTTCAGCTTTCTTAGTAATACCAAACATTTTTGGTATTGATGGTCCTGTTATATCTGCATCAAGGACACCAACCTTGTAACCCTTTCTACTCATCAGTACTGCCAATGTTGACGTCACAAGGGACTTCCCAACGCCACCCTTTCCGCTGACTACACCAATTACTTTGTTAATACGGTTTAGTTCGTGTGTTTTTTCAATAAAATCCTTTGGTTTGCTGCTGCAGCCTCCAGACCAACAATCTTCACTTGTGCACTCTGTGCTA
>CAYYEC010000017.1:4224-18000 GCA_964470745.1 uncultured Eubacteriales bacterium
TGTGCTACTGCAGTCGCAATTACAATCACTCATTTTTTCCATCTCCTAATTGTTTTATTTCAGTTTTCCTCAATAATTTTATTGAGGTTTATAGTTCGTTATCTACAATGCATATTTTTTAAGCTACTTACATTTTGTACACCCTACACAGTTTTTAAACATATCGCAGGAATTACACATCTCAGCCTTGTCACTTGCCATAAGACAATAGGTTCCCTCAAGTTTCCAGCAAGGTTTTGATTCATTTACGGGAGTAGGGCTGTTCCGCATAGCTCCACCTTTACAGTTTCGTTTGTACCAGCAAGAATACATTGAGGTCAATTGCCTTACTCCGGCAATATTCAAACCTTTTTCATGCATAAGGTATTTTATAAACTTAAGCCTTTTCAAGTCATTGTTGGAGTACTTTCTTTGATATCCTTCCCTGTCAGGCCGCAAGAGATTATTCCTCTCCCATACCCTGAGCGTTTCAGGATGCTCTCCAATCAATTCCGCTACAGTACCTATTGTATACAAAGATTTGTCTTCATCAAACATGAATTTCACCATCCAGATTATCTTGTTTTAAAATATTTAATACTCTTTTCAAGTATATTTTAAAGAAACCTCTTTGTCAATTTTGTGGTTTTCTAAATCCTCTGTTTGTCTAGATAATTCTGAATAGCATTTTTCAATGCACTTACTCCCAAATTTGAACAGTGTCTTTTCTCATCTGGTAATTCATCTAAAGCATCAATAATATCCTGCTCTGTGATTTTCATAGCCTCCTCAAGAGTTTTTCCCTTTGCTATCACTGTTGTCATGCTGCTGGTTGCTATAGATGCAGTACAGCCGAAAGCAAGAAAACTGACATCTTTAATTACTCCATCACTCACCTTAATATAAATATTCAATGTATCGCCACACTTGGCATCACCCATTGTTCCTTCTCCATCAGCATCAGGCATGCTTCCCACATTTCTTGGACTCATGAAATGCTCTATAACCTTTTCTGAATACAACCTTAACCACCACCTCAATAATATTATGCATGCATCCCCAAATAATATATATATTATTTTAATATTATATATTTTATTTTAATATTCTTCAATAATATTATTGAAGTTATAAACAAATAAAATCTATGCTTGTGGTTCCAAATCTGATAACCGCTTGTTTACTGTTTCCAACTGCGTCTTTAAATAAGCTGCTGTATTTTTAAGATATTCAGCTTCGTTTCTAACATTCAAGCTTGTATTTCCCATACCTACCATAGCCATGGCTCTTCTGGATGGCAGCATTGGATTATTTCTGCAATATGGCAGTGGATTGCCTGTGCCATATCCTTGACCGTTTCCACGTCCGCAGAAGCCCTGTCCATTCATATTTTTTCTTCTCATTTCAAAAACCTCCAATCGTTATGTTTTTTGGGGATGCATGCAGGTGTTAAATGCAAAAACCGCCTTAGTCCTGTCCTACATGAAATCGACTGCATCTTCCCTGGCAACCACCATGATGTCCTGAAACCTCATAGCTGCCACCCTCTATACGGATTGTCTTTCCATTAACAAGAGCATCTGCAAGCTTTTGTCTGGCAGCATTGATGATTCTTTGAAACGTCCCTCTTGAAATCTGCATACTTTCAGCACAAGCATCCTGTTCCATCACTTCAAGGTCGGAAAGGCGTATCGATTCAACTTCCTCAATGCTTAATACAATTTCTTCAGGATTTTGTAGATGTGGATAAAACATTTGATTATTGGGTATAAAACCAACTCTTCTACATTTTCTTGGCCTTGGCATTCTCTCACCTCAATATTATTATGTGCATATGCACATAATAATATTACACCTGATCATTTTATTTGTCAACACTTCTGATTAATCTTCAAGAATAACCTCATCTCCAGAGTTAAGCAGCATGCAATTCTCACCGAAACTTCCGACAACATATTAAAAAGAATTCAAATACAAATATTATGAAACCGGTTACTCAGCATTAATTTCGTTTTGAGTAACCGATTCATTTTTTTAAACCTATTCTACTTTAGCAGCTAAAAATGCAAATAATTATATAACAATAGTACGAATTAAACAGCTACATAATGGTATGTTTTTTTCTCATTCTCCTTTTGGCAGAAACAGCTATATAAACCGCCAGATAGCTTACCGCTGAAAGAATAACAATGGCTGCACCCGACGCTATATTGATTACATATGATACCCAGAGGCCAGCAAAACAAAAAAAACTGCCTACAACCACCGAAAATATCATCCTTGACTTCAGAGTCCGGCTATCGCTGTTGGTGCTGTAAACAAAGCCAGAACCAGAAATATAATTGTTATATTAGACTGACATTATGGTGCTGAAATCAGACCATTTCTATAGTGATTCCCCTAAAGGCTATTGTTTTTGTTTTGCTACAACATATGCAAGGGGAAAAGATGCCTTAATCAATTTAGAAACCACAAGCTCAAAACCGTTTTGCTCCAAAAAGTCATGATAACTCTGCTGTGTCCATTTATGATAAGCACGGAAGCCAGTTAGCGACATTATCCTGGAAAGCATCGCAGTCTTAATACTCCCTGCATGTACGAATGTGGGTGCAATCAACCTCCCCTCCGCTTTCAAAACCCTTTTAATTTCTACCAGAGCCTTTTCCGGTTCGGGCATAATATGTAATGCATTGGAGATGATGACGGCATCAAAGCTATTGGATGCATACTTAAGATTACAAGCATCCTGTACCGAAAACCGAACATTTGATACCTTTATTTGACTTGCCTTTTTCTGCGCTGCCGCTATCATATCAGGAGAGAAGTCAGCAGCTTCAATATTTTGAATATGGTCACACAATGCTATGGCAATAATACCCGTACCAGTGGCAATCTCCAACACACGCTCCTCCGGCTTCAGAAAAAGAGCCATTTGCTCAATTATCTCCTTATAGGCAACTTCATCTTTTTTTATGATAAGGTCGTAAATTAATGAAAACCGATTCCAGACATTTTTTTCTTTTCTAGACATAACACTACCTCTTAATTTATAATCTACTTACTTAATACATTTAAAATAAACAATGGATTTTTTCCACCTGTCACGATGATAATCAAAGTAATTCCATTCCTTAACATGTTTTATCTAAACGTTCCATTCAAAGACTGCTCTTTTCTATGCAATAGTGTTTGTAGCTCTTTCCCATTTCCCCCACAGTTTTTCCGCCACTTCCACCACTACCGGGTCAAACTGAAGCCCCTTGTTCAAAAGAATCTCTTCTTTGCATTGCTCCCATGTCATAGCCTGTCTGTAGGGACGGTCGGTAGTCATAGCATCGATGGAATCCGCTACTGCAATAATCCTTGATCCTAGCGGTATTTTTTCTTCCTTAACTCCTAACGGATATCCTTTTCCATCCCATCTTTCATGGTGGCAGAGAACGATTTTTGCAATATTTTTCAAACCCTTTGATTTATTTAAAATATTAAAACCTATTTCCGAATGTGCTTCTATTTGTGCCCTCTCATGGGGAAGAAGCTTTCCTTTCTTATTTAGTATGATCTCAGGTATGCCCAACTTACCGATATCATGGAGATGTGCAGCAAGATGCACATCCTCCAGTACAAGTCCTTTCAGCCCCATTTCTTTGGCCAATTCATGGCTCATGTCGGCTACCTTGGATGAATGTCCCCCGGTATAAGGATCCTTTGCCTCAAGGGCTGCAACAAGGCAGTCTATTACTTCATGGAAAGCCCCATGGCCTAATAGTTTGTTTAATAAGTAAAGTATCATAAATTCACCTTCAATTAGCTTACTCTGAATTACACTTTGAATGGCATCCTGAACAGCGGCCGCCGCATATACCCGATTCTTTTTTAGACTTCCCTACAATTCTGATTGCTGTAAAAATCATTAAACCGAAAACAACACCTCCAAGAATATAATTAATCATTTTAATATAACACCTCCTAAGAAAGTTAAAACATCGTTTATCAGGGAAGTAGAAGCAATTTCCTTCCATCACCCCTACAGTAAAACGATAAATCTATACTTATCCAAGACCTATAATTCTACCAATTTGAAACACCAAAGTTCCAAGAACCCATGCAAGCCCTGTCTGATACCCTAATGCAATAAACGTCCATTTCCATGAATTGAACTCCCTTTTCATAGCGCCAATAGCTGCAAAACAAGGTGCCGCAATCAGTGTAAATATCATAAATGAAAATGCGCTCAATGGGGTAAAACTCTGGCTGATATTTGAAAGAAGGGATGGATCATCTTCTGCAACCTCACCAATTCCCTGAAGTATACCCAGGGTAGCAACAACAACTTCCTTTGCCAAGAGTCCCGTTACGGTGGCAACAGCTGCCTTCCATTCCCCAAAGCCCAGTGGAGAAAACACGGGAGCAATCACTTTGCCCATGCTGGCCAGCATACTGTTTTCAGCTTCAACCATGGAAAATGAAAAATCAAAAGATTGCATAAGCCAGATAACACCTGATGCAACAAAAATAATGGTACCTGCTTTTATCATAAAAGCTTTTCCTCTGTCCCACATATGAATTAAGACACCTTTTAACTTTGGTAATCTGTATTCAGGAAGTTCCATCACAAAAGGTGCAGCTTCTCCCTTAAGAATTGTACTTTTTAAGATGATCCCCGACAGTATGGCCACTCCTATACCAGTAATGTATAGCGCCGGGGCTACCCATGCCATACCGGTAAAGAAGGCAGCAATAAACATGGCAAATACAGGCCATTTCGCTCCGCAGGGAATAAATGGAGTAAGGATGATTGTCATTTTCCTATCCTTATCATTTTCTATGGTTCTTGTAGCCATAATTCCCGGAACCGAGCATCCTGTTCCAATGAGCATAGGGATAAAAGACTTGCCCGAAAGTCCGAATTTCCTGAAAATCCTGTCCATGATAAAGGCAACCCTTGCCATATACCCGCTGTCTTCCAACAAGGAAATAAAGAAGAACAGAATCATAAGCTGCGGCACAAATACCATGACTCCTCCGATTCCACCAATAACACCATCAATAATGAGCCCATGCAGCCATTCGGCAGCACCTGCAGCTTCAAGCCAAGCTTCAACCGTCCCGCCGATTGCATTGCCGATCAGCCATTCCACCCATCCTATGGTATAATCTCCAAGGGTAGAAATGGAAACATAATAAACCAACCACATAATCGCAAAGAAAATGGGTATGGCCAATATACGGTTTGTAACGACTTTATCAATTTTATCCGATGCAGTGAGACTGGTACCCGATTTCTTTTTTACCACCTTGCTGATAATAACTGAAATAAATCTATACCGATTATCTGCAATGATAGTCTCAACATCATTATCATACTGCTTATTAAGGCTCTCACAGCATAATTTCACATTCTCCCTCAATGCAGCAGGGATATTCAGCTTTTCTTTCACCCTTTCATCATCTTCAAGAAGCTTGATAGCAACCCAACGGGAATTGAAGCTGCCCTTCAGGTCTTTGGTCACAGAAGCTTCAACCTCAGAAATACACTTTTCTATACCTTCATCATATAATATGTTAACTGATTGTTCTTCTTTAACTGCTGCCGACTGTGCTATATTTAGTGCTTTTTCCATCAACTCCTGAACTCCACGACCTTTGCTGGCAGAGGTGGGAACAACAGGTACTCCAAAACATTTCTCCAGTAAAGGGATGTCTATTATATCGCCCTTTGCCTCTAAAGCATCCATCATATTAAGGGCTACAATCACCGGTACTCCTAATTCCATAAGCTGGGTGGTCAGATACAGGTTTCTTTCAATATTGGTAGCTTCCACTATATTGATAACCACATCAGGTTTTTGATCAATAATATAGTCCCTTGCTATCACTTCTTCCATTGTATATGGGGATAGAGAATAAATTCCTGGCAGGTCAACAATTTTTATATCCTGTTTGAATCTTTTTGCTTTTCCCTCTTTTTTTTCTACGGTAACACCCGGCCAGTTGCCAACATACTGGGTGCTTCCGGTAATTTCGTTGAACATGGTGGTTTTACCACAGTTTGGGTTGCCCACCAATGCAAATGTATATCCCATTTCATGACCCCTTTCTTAATATTGATAATCATTATCAATAACTTTTTTTAAAAAAATCTGCCTTTCGCAGCTTTCTCTACTCAACAATAATATTTTCGGCTTCCATTTTCCTAAAGGTTAATTCATATCCCCTGATATTAACCTCTATCGGGTCTCCCAAAGGTGCCACTTTACGGATTAAGACTTCTGCTCCTTTTGTAACTCCCATATCCATAAGCCTTCTTTTTACCGCACCCTCACCTGTGACTCTGATAATAATCGCCTTTTCACCAGGTTTTAGCTCTTTTAGCTTTCTTTCCAAATCCTTTACCTCCTCACATTTATACTTCCACCATCAACTGCTGGGCTACACCCCGATTGATGGCAATTCTTGCCCCTTTTATACTAACAATCAGGTTTCCACTCATTTCTGAAACTACTGAAATAGAGGCTCCAGGAATAATGCCCAAACCTTCAAGAAATTTTTTTGTCTCATCCTTTGTCCTGCATATGTTTACTACAGCTTCTTTCCCAATAGGAAGCATTGTTAAAGGCATACCACACACCCCTTTCTTGTTAATAAACGAAAATGATAATCAATATCACCTAATATTTTAACATCTACATTTATTGCTGTCAACAAAGAATCAGAAATTTTTTACATATTTTTTTATTCACCAAATTTATGTTTATATACATATTATTCTTATTTGCTTCAAACCTTTTTAAATGGAAAATTAAAAATTAAAATTATTGATGTGATTATTGCGGTTATAGGAATAATAAGTATGATACCTATTCCACTACATAGAATCTGGAAGACCTCAGAACAAAATACTTTTGCATTAATTATTTCCCAGACGGAATAATTAAGAGCATTAAACCATATAATCAAAGTCATAAATCCACCAATATAAGCAAAAAGTAATGTGTTCGTCATTGTACCCAATATATCCTTGCCAATATTTATTCCTGATTTGAGTAAATTTTTTTTTGTTATTGACATATTATTTTTAAATATCTCATTCATGGATGAAGATATGGAAATAGAAACGTCAATAATTGCTCCTAATAATCCTATCAAAATCTCGCATATTACTATCTTAGAAAAATTTAAATTAACATAAAGTGACAAATGTTCGATACCTTCTGCCTGCTCTTTGCTAAATCCCTGTATTTTTGCATCTGTTCCCATCTTAACAGTTAATAGGATAGTTATCAGTACAACAATGATAACTGAAAACAACGACGAAACTGTTTTTTTATTGAAACCATTAATATAAAATAAGGTAATGGAACTTATTATAATACACCCATATACAGTTACCTTTAGCGGATCAATGCCAAATGTCATAAATCCAAGCATAACAAATAATGTAATAAAGTTTAGAATTAATGTGAAAAAGGATTTCGCCCCCCTTTTCCCTCCAACAACAGTCATTAAAACAAATAAAATAACAAACAACACAAAGGGCACACTCATGATTTTAAACTTCTCCTATCTTATCTCTTTTAAGCAGTAAAGCTGAAATATACAAAGTAATAGGAATACTGATTACAATTCCTATACTCCCTGTAAGTGCTCGTATTATTTCGAGACATATGTTAAAATTGATTATATAAAAAGTCGAATAACCATTCTTAAGCCAAAGGAGAACCATAGGAATACTCCCGCTAATATAGGCAAATACTAAAGTATTTGCCATTGTACCCATGATATCTTTTCCTATTTCCATTCCTGATTTTATAAGAACTTTCATCTCGATATCCGGATTTTTATCGAATATTTCCTCTATGGCTGAGGAAATAGAAATTGCAATATCCATTATACCACCTAAGGTACCTATCAAAACCTCCACAATAAATATTCGTTCCGGCGAGCGTGTCATGAATTCCATTTCTTCATAATGGAGACCTTTTGCATTAGCAGCCAATATTACAACTATTGTTATCAGCATAGAGAGAACCGTACCTGCTATTGTACCGATTACTGCAGAAGCAGTTTTTCTATTTATTCCGCTTACTAATAAAATTGAGACAATTATAAACAATAAACTGGCTATTGATGAAATTAATATTAAGTTACACCCGTGTAGATATAATTCAATTACGACAGAAAAAATAATAATATTAACTATTACACTGGTCAAAGACCTTAAACCCTTAAATCCACCTATCAATATAATTAATAGTATAAATAATATTCCAATATAAGCAATGTATTTATCACGTTTAAAATCAAGTATCCTGGAAGATATAATTTTCTTGCCGGCATCTTCTGTAATTGAAACGAAAACCTCATCATTTACTTTAAAACTTAAATCAAAAGCTTGAGAATAAGATGTTTTGTTTTGTAGTTGAATTTCTTCTCCCTTATGTATGCCATTCACAATAACTGCTTCTATTTGCTGCTTATAAATCTGCTCGGCATTGCCGTATGTATCATATCCTTGTGAATCTTTTGTTTCTGTTACCCATGTAACTTTTGCTATTGTTTTTTTATAGTAATCTTCGTTTGTTAGTACAAAGTAATAACTGAGTATGGAAACAATTATTAATAATATTACAACTATGAAAATACAATTATTTCGATTATTCTTTATTATTATACTTAATTGATATGTTGACTGGCAAATTTTATCTTTTGTGTCTGATATTGTCATAGTTTGTTGTAATGTCTCCTTTATTAAAATGATCTGTAATCTATACCATAATCAGGCTTTTCTCTTTTCTTATATTCTTCAATAAATGCCGACGCCAAAGCGGTTATTGGAATGGCAAATATAATACCTATACTACCGGCAATAGCTCTTAAAACTTCTGAAGCAATAATATCCCAGTTGATAATATAGGAAAATGGCGTCTTATTAGCCATCAAAAGCAGCATAAGATGAAGTGAACCTCCAGCATATGCAAGAATTAATGTATTTGCCATAGTTGCCATAGTATCTCTTCCAACATTCATTCCTGCTCTAATTAAGTCACCTGTTTTGATCTTAGGACTGTTTGCTTTGATTTCATGCATAGCTGATGCAATAGACATGCCAACATCCATGGTTGCCCCCATTGTACCAATAAGAATTCCCGAAAAAAGCAGTCCTCTAAAGTCAAATTGTATATTCTGGGGAATATACATAAGCATTTGGGACTCATTATCCCCAAATCCGGTAAGCTTTGCAAGAGAGCCGATAATCAATGCTATGATACCTGCAGCAATAACTCCTCCCGCAGTTCCAATAATTGCTGAAAACGTCTTTTTGTTAAAACCGCTTATAATTAACATAGTAATACAAATAACACCAATACAAATTATTACTGACACCATAACCGGATCCCATCCTTGAAGAATTGCAGGAAGAAGGATTTTTATTACTGCAAAAACCGTTAGTGCTAAAGATATAACTGCTTTAAGACCTTTCAATCTACCTATCAAAATCAGTATTAACAAAAACCCGATAACAAGATAAAGTAAGTACTTATCTCTGGCTATTTCAGCCACATAGGCTTTTTCAACCTCACCATTATCATTCTCCTGCAAGTAGAGAAAAACCTCATCCCCCTCACGTAATGGTATAGATTTATATTTTTCACTTAAACCAAAATTTAGCTCATATTCTGCTGAAATTTTTTCACCCAGATGTGGTCCCTTTATAACAAGTACTTCCAATAACTGCATATTAGATTCTAAGCTTCCCCCCGAGTAGTCAGTTTCTTCTGTCATCTCATTCAATACCTTTAAAACCCGGGCTCTCGAATATTCAGTTTCCTCTTCCTCATTTTGTGAATCAATTTCAGCTATTTCATCATAATTACTGTCTTCAGTATATTGATCTTGTTGTGCCATTGAGTTATCTATACTTTCCTCCTCTTCGCTCCAAACCCTGATTGGAGAAAAATTAATGAATAAACTTAATAGCACTATGAAAAAAACTGTAATTTTCAATTTGCGATTCATATAAGTATCAGCCTCCGTCTGCACTATTCTTTTTTCTTTTGCTTACATAAAATTAAAATCAATAATATGAATTATCAATAATATGGATAGACATAGTCATTTTCCGGTTTTTCTGTGCTTACCACGCTTTCAGCAATTATGACAGGTATTTGTTGATCTTTATAATTTTCAATGCCAATAGTTCCAGTTACTTTTACCCAGGTATCTTGTTTTAAATTATCAGCTTTATCATAGTGACATAAAAAACCTACTGGCTGTAAATCCGCAGAACAGCATGCCATCATAAGCCTTGCAGGAACAAACTCATTTTTCTTAAACTGTTCATCTTTAAAAACCAAACCTGTAACTTCTACCTTTCTACCTTGATACTTATCCATTTTCTCATAAATTTCCTGTAACCATCTGGTAAAACTATCATCGTCCATAATAATAGTACCATTTTTCATTGTAAAACCTTTTCCTAATTTTTCTATTGTGTCCTCGGATAAATCAGAAGAATCATTAGTGTTATCGGCTGCATCTGAGATATCAGTCGTTGTACTATTATTTTTATCATCCGCAATTGAGCCATTACTGTTATCACTGGCAGATTTGGCTGTTGTTGTGGTATTATTATTTGTATTTTCAGACTTCATTGTAGTTGCAGTATTATCATTTGTATTATTTGCTATATCCGAAGTTAAAGTACTACCTGATATACTATTGTTTGCATTATCAGCAATAGTTATATCATTCTTAGTATTACTGCTTGTAGTTTCAGTTTTAAGCTCCATTTGCCCTGTTATTTTTGCATTTCCAAAAGCCATTGAGGTAGAATCCATAGATTTTGCCGGCAATGCAAAAGCCATAAATAAAGGTATTATAAAAAACATATATGGTGCAAAATTCACCCTCCGCACCGGCTTGAATAAGTCACGCGCAATAAACAGTGAGATTAGAACCATTGCGACAATTCCAAATTTCATATAGGGAACAATCCTTGGATGTATATATAAAAGCACCTTGCCAGATTCTATCGTTAAATAGAAGAAAAGGGCAAAACCCAATAAAATAATTAACCTAAGTACGGTTTCTATGTTTATTCTGCAAAACTTTGCTAAATTCATAATCACTCACCTTCCAAACAGTAATGTCGTTAAAACCATCAGTACTGCAAAAGATACCCCAAAAATAACGAAAATAAGCTTAACCACAAACCTTCGTTTAAAGCTTCCGAACAAAATAAGTAAATTCTTAATATCTATCATCGGTCCAAGTATCATAAATCCCATTACCGCTCCCATAGGAAATTGATTTGTAAATGTTCTTGCTATAAAAGCATCAGAAGTAGAGCACACAGAAAGAACAAAAGCTGATAACATCATGATAAGCAGCTTAACCGGATATCCTCCTCCTATATTTGCAAGAATATCCTTTGGGACAAAAACCTGCACTATACTCGAAAGGAATGCTCCAATTATAATAAATCTGCCCACTTCAAAGAACTCAGACCCAGCGTGTCTGAATATTGCATCTATTTTTCCCAAAATACTTTTCTTGCTGTAATCTTCACCACAAGAACCACAACTGCAGGTATAATTATCAATATCATTAAGTAATACTGAGTTATCCTCCGGGAAAAATAAAAACATAAGTCCGGCAGCAAGGGCTATTACAACACCTAGAAACACCCTGTAAAAGGCTATGGACGGCTGCCCGGGGAAAGCATAAAATGTAGAAGCTATAACAATGGGGTTAACAATAGGAGCAGCCAGCATAAATGTTACAGCCGAAGGTAAGGGTACACCTTTTTTTACAAGTCTTGCTGCAACAGGCAGCATAGCGCAGTCACATACCGGGAAAAAAACTCCTGCAAGTATGGCAACGATAAACCCTAAGCCCATTTTGCGGGGAAAAATTTTTGTTATTGCTTCAGTTGATACAAATACCTGAAGTATTGATGATACAAACACACCAATGAATACAAATGGAATCGCCTGTATCAAAATACTTAAGAATACAGTATTTAATACCTGTAACCAGGATAGGTCTATGTCAAATACATTAAAATCTACCACCTTTAAAACACTGGACGTAAAATAAGCCAAAGTAAGAACAACAAATATGGCAAAAAGAATGTCAGATTTCTTTAACGACTTTAAGATATTTTCTGCCTGCATAGCATTATCACGAAAAGCATTTTTGTCATTACTTATTAATATCCTGACTATTTTTGCCGACTTGTTTATAGCCTTTAGTGACCTTTCCATTTTGTTTAATTTATCCTTTGAAAAGTCATCTGTATTATTTATGACTATCAAATCACTGTTTGAAAGCTGCTCAGTTAGTATTGCCCCCATATTCTTCATAAAAACATCAAAGGTCAAAGCATCAATATTATGGACTATCTTGTTAATAACGCAATTTTTTCTTATAGTACGGTCTTCCAGAACTGTAATAAGGTCTTCCAGCTTTGACATTCCGTTATATTCGATTATAATTTTATAAGGCTGATACTTATCTATAATATCACATATAAATTGAGTGTCTATGGTTTTAATCGGCTTTTTAACATAAACATTTCGGTTTCTTTTGATCCAATTATCAATTTCAATTTCGCCCGATTCACATTGTATAATTACTATCTTTTTATTTAACAACCTTTCTTTTTCAAATATACCATTTATAAAAGTAGTCTTACCTGACCCTAAAAAGCCTGTTATAATATCAATCTGTGTTTTCATATAAACCCCATTTACTCCGAAACACGGAAGAGTTTGCAAAGCTCATCTTTATTTAAATCCTTACCTATGACACATAACCTTCCTGTGTAGTCGGCTGTTGTATCTTTAATATCGTATTCCCCGGGAACATAATCAAATTGCAGCCATTTTTCAGTACTAATCTGCAATATTCCTTTGCTTCTTAATATCATACCATACATCTTTTCATTTCCCAAAATATCCAGAATATCCTTTAACTCTTTTTCTTCAAATACTTTCGGCGTTTCTACACCCCAAACGTCAAAAACTTCATCAGCATTATTATTATGGGAATGTTTACACCCGCACTTGCAGCCATCATAATGTTTATGCCTATTTAATACAACTTTCTTTGTTTCTTTCATCTGTTCTTCAAGAGATAATGATGAGTCTTGCTCTGCAACTGATATAATGAGTCCTGAATTAAGACTCTCCCAGGATGTTGTTATAACATTAGCCTTATTATTTAGCTTATGGATAGAATTAACTATGGATTCTAACTTTTTACTGTCGGTTTTCTGTGTCCTGCTTAAAATAATAGTTTTTGCATTTACTATCTGATTTTCAAAGAACTCGCCAAAGTTTGCAAGATATACCTGGTATTTTAACACATCCACAACTGTTATGACCATATTAATTATTAGTAAATCCTTTAATTTTGGTGTATCACATGCTTTAATAACGTCAGATAACTTACCTACCCCAGACGGTTCTATTATAATCCTGTCAGGTCTATATTTTAAAATAATCTCCTCAATGGCTTTTCCGAAATCCCCCACAAGGGTACAGCAAATACAGCCGGAATTAATCTCCTTCACCTCAATATTGGATTTTTTAAGTATACTACCGTCTATGCCTATCTCTCCAAACTCATTTTCTATAATTGCAAGTTTTTCATTGTTCAGCTTTTCTTCAAGCAGCTTTTTGATTAAAGTGGTTTTTCCAGCACCTAAAAAGCCTGAAATTATATCTATTTTTGTTTTCAAAATACAGTTCCTCCCATTTTAAAAAGGTTTATATACATTGTATATAAGCC
>CAYYEC010000018.1:0-15271 GCA_964470745.1 uncultured Eubacteriales bacterium
ATCCCTGCAGTTTAAAGGGAGGTTCTTTCCTGTACTCATCAGATGTTGCAGCTGAACGAATATATTCCATATTTATTTTTAGTACCACATCTCGTACTTTAAACAGCTTTTTGGTAACTAAAACAAATTCATTTATTTCCTCTGCTGAATAATTCCCTTCAAAATCCAAACCCTCTCTCATGCCATTTCCTGCTATATCAATAATATTGTAAATATCTTTTCTGCTTTTTGCCACAAGCTTGTTCATAATTGGATTTGAAGTTAAGCTGTTTTCAATATAGCTAAGCATAAATGCTTCCTCGTTTTCTCTTAGCATATCACCCAGATTATACACATCAGCCCTATTTGCCAGCATATCAGGTATCTGAAATTTACTTCCGCTTTCAGTATAAGGATTCCCAGCCATTACAACCGCTACCTTCTTGCCTCTCAAGTCATATGTTTGTCCAACACCATTATATACGCCTTCTATTTTACGCTGTCCATCACAAAGAGAAATAAATTTTTGCAGGAACTCCGGATTACAGTGCTGGATATCATCAACATATATCATAACATTGTTTCCCATTTTAAGAGCCAGATTTAACTTCCTGAGTTCTTCTTTTGCACTTGCATTATGTGCATTGGCAGGGTCTAAAGATACTACTTCATGACCTATCGCCGGACCATTTATTTTTATTAAGGTAATGCCCAATCGATCTGCTATATACTCCATTAAAGTAGTTTTTCCATAGCCCGGCGGAGAAATAAGCAGAAGCATTCCCATAAGATCTGTTCTCTTATCCTGACCTGCTACACCAATCTGTTTTGCAAGATTGTCCCCGATAAGCGAAAGATACACTTTATCAATAAGCTTATTTCTTACAAAAGAAGAAAGTATATTGGTCTTAAATTCGTCTAGCTTAAGCTTATTTTTACAATTCTGTATTAGCTCTTTCTTTAGATTCTGGTATTCTATAAAGTCAGGAATAAGCTTTTTATCATATTCATCTAACTTTTTTATAAATTCAATGTATGAGAGATTATATTCCTTATTTCTAATTATTGGATGATTTCCACACATCCCGGTAACAATTGTTTTTGTCTTTGTTCTAATAACATTGTTGCTATCATAGTTTTTAAGCATTAACATTATTATTACTTCTTCTTGTACCTCATATCCATCCCTAACATCAGCTTCCTTATAAAATGCCAGTACCCATTCACGGATAAGGTAGAATAATCCTTCAGTATCTTTATAAATTGTTTTTATAGATTCTTCAAAATGGTTAAAGACATCTTTTTCTTTGAGATACTCTATAAATTTAATATAAAATTCCTCTGCTTCAAGACTTATAACAAAATTACTACTTCTCATTATTTCTTTGCACAGGTATTCTGCTGCCTCTGGAATAAATTCTTTATTTAAAAATGATATATCTGAAAAGGTATTTTCCATCTCCTTAATTATGGAAGGAATATAATCATCTAATCGTGGTTTAGCATTAAAATATAATGAAATCTTATTTAGCTCTTTTAACCTTCTACTAAAAACATCTTTTAATTCAGTATTTTCAAACTTATTCCAAAAAAGCTGTGCTATTGCTCTTGCTTTCTGACTATGTATAAGAAGATCAATGTTTTTGTGCAGATCAATCAGCACCTTTAATAATTTAAGGCAGTCAATGTCATGTATCCCCTTTGTATATGCTTCCTGGTAACGAGGCTCCATAAATTTTTGAATAAATTCAAGCAGCTTTTCATCAGAGTAATTATAAATTTCTTCAAGGCTTGTGTTTTCAGTTTTTGAAGCTTCCTGGAATATTTTATATGCAAGATATTCTCCCTTGTAAACCTGACTATTCTCTGATAATACCTCTTGATCCCATAGATATTTGTATTTAATCAATCTATCGGACTCTACCCTATCCCAGAAGTCCGTGCCGGAAATATGAAAATATAGCTCTTCATCCTTCTGCACAATTGAAAGATCAAGCTTTTGTGTATTCACATAAAAACTGTGTTTTCCAAATTTTATAATATTTTTACCACCGACAAATAAATCCTGCTTATCTTTTAATTGGCGCACAGCCTCTTCTTTGGAAGTTTTTAATTTTGCTTCAACCTCGTCTGCTTTGACAGTATCACCAAGGCCTATAAGCTCCTCTGCAATATCTCTGACCTTTTCAATCATAATATCGCTGGCAAAATAGCCGTTGATTTCCTGAACAGTATTAAAGCTTTTAAGCCTATTGGTAACACCTTTTAATATCCTTTGAGCAGAATTAAAAAGTACTGCCAGTTTTTTATTTTGTTTCTCTAAAAGTGTTTGTTTCTTGGTTTCAAATGCACTATATAATTCTTCTCTTTTTTCAGATAACTTTAATATATACTCATCAAAATCAGCAAATTTTCCTTCCAGTTCCTCAATCTGTACCATTACTTTATTTTGATATTCTTCACATTTTTCTATGCAGTTTGCAACATCAAGGTAATTCACTACAGCTTGATTTAAAAGCTTCATTTGAGAATTAAATTCTGCAGTTCCTTCACTTCTGGCAAGCTCCTCCATTTGACCTTTAAGCATTGATTTTGCCTGATTTAGTTGAGAAAATATGGATGAAATATTATCTATTATCTCTGTAGTCTTTGTCGGGTCTTCAATTTTAAAATTACTTACAATATCAATAAGGAGTTCTAAGTCTGTCGAAGTTTGTAAAATGTCTTTCTCCAATTCTTTTCCTATAGAAGACTTATCAACTTTCACAACTTTCTGTTGATGGTCCTTTACTCTTTCAACATAGGATTTTAATCCGTCAGGCTGAAGTAAAAACTCGATGCACTTTTGTGTAAAACTTTCTGTTTTAACTTTAATCTTTTCTTCTAATGAATCAACAAGAGCTAAATTCGTATACCGCAAATCTTTTAAAGATACAATTTCTCCCCGTATAATTCTTAAATCAGCCAAAACCTTTACATAAACATCAATATTGTCAAAAGTACCAAATTCTATATCTTTCAGTAATTTCTCCGTTTTCTCAGTTGTATCCTTGATTTGCTTCTCAGTAGAACTCTTGATTCTCGTAACTTTTTCAAACTCAGCTATAGCAGAAGCAGAAGTTTCTCTTATATTCTTTAAAATTTCTTTTAAATTAAAAGCTTCCCCATTTTCCAGCCAAAAGTATGAATCTATTATTCTCTCAGATTCTTTAACAATATCAACATAGATGGAGGAATAACTTTCTCCTTTTTTTATAAGATTGTACACAGCCCTACAGTCAGCCATGGCTCGAACAATCTCTTTATTTCCAATTTTATAAAGAATCGAATCACTATTAGTCTGGTTAACATAATCTTTACCCACATATGGAGTCTGCCAGATTTGAATCATATGATTTTTTCTTGGCTCATCTTCATGTTTAAATACAAGCATTTCGCCGCTGGTAAAATGAGAATATCCACTACACAGGATTGGCATCTCTATTGATTGTTCAATAAGGTTATACAGATATATTAAATACATTCCATTTTCTATATTATAAAAGAAGTATTGAAAATCTTCACCATTTGTTGACTCAATTCTTTGCTCAAATATATAGTTTTGTGAGTCTACATCAAATAGCTTATATTCTCCACTTTGCAAATAGTAACCCTTTGGAAAAATTAATCCATGATTATCCGGAAGGGCTTCGCAGGATTCTTTTATGGCATCTATACGAACAACATTTTGGAGCTTATCATTAAAAACTAAGTAACGAAAATCCTTTTCTTTATACGGTCGGATTTTTAGTATAATCAAATGCCCAAAATCAGTATAGTATATTTCTGCATCATCCAATGTCTGGTCTTTATCTTCTACAGGCTCAGAATAAATACCATTACCTGATTGGGTGTTGTCCTCAACTTTTATAGTAAGGTCTCCACCAATAGTCTCTACAAACACCTTGTCTTTTATGGAGATATGCGGATGGAGTCCATTTCTTTGATCTTCTCTTTTAACACGATTCCAGTTGAATTCCTGACCTGTTGAAAATTTCACTTCATGGTCACTTCTATTATCTATGTAAGTTAATTTATCATTGTTAATTAACCATTTAAAAGCTTTAATATCTGTCGCACTTTTTCCTGTTTGAAAAATCATATAAAGGTGTGGTTCGATTACAGTAAATTTTGCAAAAAAAGTGTTTTTATAATATTTATATAATTCATCAAAATCATTTACAAATTGCTTATCTTGTATTAAGTCAAGAGATATTTTTTTAAAAGTATTTTTATTATATTCATATATAGAGAAAACATCACTTAATTCAACCTTTGACTTTAATCCCATCTGCACATTGTATCCGAATAAAAACGCAGACCCTACCGGAGCCATATCACGTGGAATACAATTATTCTCAGTAATGATTCTTTCATTACCAATTAAATTTGTCTCAATAGAACCAAATGTGTTCTTTCTTGCATCATTTAATTTTTCAAGTCGTTCTTTAAGTACATCCCCATGTTTAGTCAAACGATTCTTTATTACTTCGTATGCACCATTTTCCAGGGTTTCTTTTTTTTGTTCCTTTTGTTCTTGAATTATTTGTTCTTCCACAGTTTACACCTCTTTGTACATGGAGTGGTATTTAAAAAAGCCTTCATGAAGGCTTTTTTAAATATTTAATGATTTTTCATCGTTCCTTAGTCTTTTTTTACCAAGCTGGCTGGTAAATTTCCAAAGCCTGCTTTTTCCACATTATCTAAAAGTTTTGTCAGTAAGGACTTTTCCTTTGAGTCAGCATTTCTCATCATTTTATTAATCGCTCCTGCAATTGATAGATTTTTCAAATCCTCTGATGTCAGGTTGAATCTAGAAGTAAACTCCTGCAATTGATGTTTAAAATATTCAGGATCTCCAGATATAAATGTGTTTTTAATATCCTTCAACACTTCACTATTTCCAACAACACGATCAACTGATTTTCCTTGTGAAATTGCACCAACTATTTTATCAAAAAACATACTCTCTCCACCAACAATATCTATTTTAGCCGCTTTCAATCCTTCTCTTATGACTGAAGCCTGAGCCTCGGCAATGTCTTTTTGAATATTGATATTTGCAAGTTCAATTTCTTTTTCTTTTTGAAGTTTGAGTTTAAACTCTTCATGACCTCGTCCGGCTTCATCCAATGCTTTCATACTATTTGCTTTTTCAGCAATACCTTCAGCCTCAGCATGATATTTTTTAGTAAGAATGTCTGCTTCAACGCTTCCATCTTTTTCCTTAACAGCTACTTTCGCTTCATCGCCTTTAGCCTGTGCAAGAGCTTTTATCTCAATTGCTTTAGCTTCCGCTTCAGCGGTGGTGGCTAATACTTTGGCCTTAGCATCTCCCTCTTTCTCTAAAGCACTAGCTTTAGCTTCAATAACTCTTGCTTCTGCAATTCCTTTTGTAGCTTCCTGTAATACTTCAGCATCCACAAGGGTTTTAATAGCCAATGCTTCTTTTTCAGAGGATTTCAATTTTGCCTCTGCTTCAATTACTTTTTGCTCTGCAAATCTTTCAGAAGCCTGCTTTGAAGCTTCTGCAGTTTTCACATCAACAATAAGTTTTATTTCAGCTTCTTCTTCCGCCTTTTTAACGGCAACTGATTTAATACGCTCTGCTTCAGCAACAGCACGGGTATCTTTAATTTTTTCTTCTTCTATTACAACATCTTTTTCTACTGCTACTCTTTCACGAATAACTGTCTGGATATTCTTCTTCTCTTCTTCAACCGCTTTTTGCTTTTCAATCTCTGCAAGTTCAACAAGCTTATCTTTTTCAGTCTTTTCAAGTAATCTCTTTTTATCAACTCTTTCAGATTCTATTGCTTCGGTACTTTCTTTAGACTTTAGTGCTACAATAATCTGTCTTTGTTTATTTTCTTCGGCAATAGCAATTTCTTCATCAGTTTTAATTCGAGCCATTTCCGCTTTTAAACGTTCTTCTTCTGCAACCTTATCTGCCTCAGCTTTTTCTCTGGATTGGATAATAGCAATTTCTCTTTGCTGGCGTGCTTCAGCTTCCTGATTTTGCTTTTCAAGCTCTAGAATAGCTTCTCTGGCAGTAATATCCTGCTGCTTTATTGTCTTTTGTTTATCACGTTCAATTTGATTAGCAAGTACTAACTGCTTTGCAGTAAGTTCTGTAATTTTTTTAATACCTTCTGAATCAAGGATATTGTTGCTATTTAGCTTACTTATATCTGTTTGCTCCAAATAATCAATTGCAGCATCGTCAAGAACATATCCATTTAAGTCAGTGCCTATAATCTGTAAGATTTCATATTTAAATTTTTCTCTTTCTGTATATAACTGAACAAAATCAAACTGTTTACCAACAGTCTTTAATGCTTCAGAAAACTTTGCATCAAAAAACTCCATTAAAGTACCTGGATCAGATGCCTTCTGACAACCTAATAGCTGTGCAACCTTTAGAACATCTTCCCTTGTTTGATTTACTCTTACAAAAAAGGCAACTCTTATATCTGCTCTAAGATTATCTTTACATATTAGTCCATCTTTACCTTCTCTAGCTATTTCAACTCTTTTGACCGAAATATCCATTATTTCCGCATAATGCAGTATAGGTACAACTATCATTCCCCCAAAAGAAACAACAGGTCCTCCCACTCCATTACGTACTATTACTTTACCTTGCTGAACTTTTCTGTAAAACCTTGAAAATAAGGCAAGTAAACCTATTATAATTACAGCAACTGCACCTATTACTATTACACCGACCTGTGTTAATAAATATTCCATGTTTTAATTACACCCCTTCAAATTTATTAATAATATAAAAGTTTTTATCTTTGTCTTTCTTTATTACTAATGCCTTTTCTCCTTTTCTAATATTTTCACAATCTCCTATCTTTACATTTATTACAATAGAAGTGATACCTCTCACTACTTCAGCTTGCCCTAACTTTCCAGATGACAGATCGCACAAAAGAGTACATAAATTCCCTTCAACCTCACTTTTTTCAATACCAGGTTTGTATGCATCTTTAAATAATATTTTAAGTGGTTGTGTTATTACTTTAGTAATAATTACACTTATTAGTATATATGGAATGAATAATATTCCACTAATAATTACACTAAGTTGAAATGGTACTATATGCATCATCATTGATATTGTCCAAAATACAAGTGAAAAAACACTTAACACAACCATAAATGGAAGATCTGCAATGTTTAGAAAAACTAATATTCCATGTATTGGTCCAGTTACAGCTTCACTATCAACATCCCCTAAATCAATATCAAAAAAATCAATATCCAGTGCACCAATAATAACAGTTATCCAGTATATCAAAATTAATCCTAATAACATTGTTGGAATGATATTGAATCCTGTTATGGCGATCTTTAGCATTTCAAGCATTTATTCTCTCCCTTATTATTTTTTAGCATGTAAATAATATACATTATTTATACTGGTTATGTCAATAAAAGGTACAAAAAAACTCTTGCTGTCCAATTTATATTCTCCCTGTTCTTAAAATCTGATATATTTAAAATCATTATAGTTGAATAACTTTAAGTATTCAATGAGAATGTAAGGCGCTAGCAATATTCTCCGGCTAATCACAAGATATTCTTAAAAGTGCCTGTTTCTTTCATACAAGCTTTGCATCTTTAAGATATCCAAATAGTATTTTTTTGGGGATAACCCAAACATTTTCTTAAATGCTCTTACAAAATTTGAATAATCATTAAAACCATTCTCTGCGCTGGCAAGCATTGCAGGAACTCCATTTTTTATCAGTAACCTTGCATTACCCAGCCTTTTTTGAAGTATGTAATTGTGAAGAGTATAACCTGTTTGCTTCTTGAATTTATGCATAAGATGATACTTACTCATATAGAATTGTGCTGCTATGGTTTTAACAGAGAGGTCAGAATTAAGATTTTCATTTATATAGTCAATAATTAAATTGATACTATGGTCAAAGACCACATTATCTGTCTCACTTAAGACTTCATAATTTATAGAAATATTATTAATATATACAAGAAGCTGTAAGAATAACGAATTTTTTAATATGTGATTTCCAAATTGGTGACTTTCGCAAGCTTCTCCAAGTAAGGAAATGGTATATTTAAATTTATCCAGGTTTTCAATATCCAGATGTAAAAGATTTCGGTTATTTTCTTCAGCTAATTTGAAACAAGTAGATAAATTACAGTCCTCTTTGCTGTGTTTATCTAAAAAAGTATTATTAATCCAAATAACCATTCTTTCATATATCCCATTTGGATTAATTATTGGCTTATGTATTTCATTACTTCTTACTAGAAGTACATCCCAGGGTTGTAACTTGTAAGCTTTTCCTTCAATAAGATACGTCACATCACCAGAAATAAAGATAATAATCTTATTAAAATCATGATAATGAAATTCAAAACTTAAATTCTTTTTATCCTTTAGATGGAACAATCTGAATTCTTCATTTAAATATCCTGTTTTACTATAAGTAATACCCTTATACTCACTCATATTTACATCCACAATAATAAATTCATTAAACTAATTTTAGTGTATAGCACTTTTAGCCATATTTCAAGCATTTATAGCAATAAATTTCGTATTTTTTTCACATATTATACTACTATAGAAAACTTCAAACAATTGTAATCTACATTTACAATAATATATAGTCTTAGGAAGTGAAATTTATGGGTTTCGTAAAGAAAAATAACGCGTCTTTTTTATTATTCATAAATGCAGTATTATGGGGATCGTCATATGTATGGTACAAAATGCTATTATCATATCTCCCTCGCTTTTCCATTTTATTTCTTTGTTCTTTAGGGGGCTTGATTTCAATAGCTCTAATATTTAGAACATCGATAAAACAAATAAACCAAAATATAATTCTCCCCAGTATAATTACAAGTAGTTTCTCAATCCTCAGTAATGCCTTTTGTATGCTTGCACTACAATATACAGGAAGCTCAAATACTGCTTTCATTGTGCAAACAACAGTTATATTTACTCCATTAATAATGTCTTTATATGAAAGGAAATTGCCTGGCAGGAAAATTATCTTCAGTGCTCTTACAGCATTAATAGGACTTTTCCTTCTAACTTTTAAGTTTGATGAGTTCAATCTTGATTTTGGTATACTCTTGGCTTTAGGAAACGCCATATTCTTTTCACTGTTTTTATCCTGTCAAAAAATCAATTCTCAGAAAATCGATCCTGTGCAATTTACATTTATACACTACATAACCAATACAATAGCTTTTTCCGTCATTGCATTTTTTATTGAACTTCCTTCAATAAAAGTAGATAAATTGTTCTCTCCAATTTTTGCAGTACTAATAGCTGTAAGTATGTTTATTACTGTAGCAACTGTTCTAATACAAAGTACTGCTATTAAGTTTGTAAGACCAGAAAAAGCCACACTTCTATACACCCTTGAGCCTGTGACAACTCTGATTATTGGGTTTATTATTATAGGTGAAAAGCTTAACGGTATACATGCTGCTATTGGATGCATACTCATCATAATATCAGTTCTGTGGTCAGTATATAAACCAAAGGTTACTGAGGAAAAAACTCTTTCAATGGATGAAATAAAACATTTTAGAAGTAGTTTAAAATTTATTAAAAAATATTCTATCTTACATCAAACCTTTTTCAACAAGCAAATTTTAAGACCAGGTAAAGTGTCCCGCTGTATTCTTCTGGCACTGTCAAAAGAAATTCGGCGGTAGATTGATAGGCCTGATGATATTCTTGGGTAGCTCTTTTCTGCATTGTTCAGTTCTATATTGTATGCCTTTGATATACCTAGCTCAGAAATAAAACATTTCCCAGTTTTATTATATTATGATAACATTATTATAGGAATTCTGCTTATTTTTGTGTATGGACTTTTTTGGAATGTTCCTTGCAGGATCGAACAGATACTGCAAGGAAGTTTTTTCTGATAGATGATAGAATCAGTTGGAAAGGAGGGATGCGGGTGAGTTGGCATGAGCGCATGAACCGTGCTGTAAACTATATCGAGAACAACCTTTGCGGCAATATTGATCTGGAAAACATAGCAAAAATCACCTACCAATCGGCAACAAGCTTTCAGCGGACTTTTTCCATCGTAACTGAGATGTCTGTTTCCGAATATATACGCAGGAGACGGATGAGTTTGGCCGCTATTGACTTAAAAAACAGCACCGCCAAGGTGATCGACATCTCTTTGAAATATGGTTACGATTCGCCTGAAGCATTTAGCCGTGCTTTCAAAGAGATATTCGGTATATCCCCCTCAGCAGTGCGAAAAGGAAGTGCGGTGCTTACGATGTTTCCGAGAATCTCTTTTCAAATGACAATCAAAGGAGATGTGGTAATGGATTACGAGCCGCAAAACAGTTTGGTGAAAGTAACCAGCCTGTACCGCGAGCATATGCCGGCACTCCGGTTTATCGGCAAGCGGTATACACCGGCTGACCTGAACGCTGATGGCCTGCTAATGGACAAATGGAATGAATGGTTCCAGAATGGCTGGTTCAACCTGCTTAGCAACCTGCCGGGCCTGCCTGGATACGAGGGAGTCGCTCATACAGGATATCACAACGGTGCCGAAACGGCGTTTTGGATAGGTATGATGTTCTCTAAAGACACACCAGTGCCGGAGGGATTCGACGCAGCCGACCTTCCGGCCGGCCATGTGGCAGTGTGCTGGCTGCGCGGCTACCGGGAGACTGGCGAGTTATTCAGACCCAACGCTCGCAATCTCTGCCTGACGAGGATCCGTGAGGCCGGCTATACCATGAAGATGGATTTTGATGGTGAACCATGCAAATGGACCTTTGAACGCTATCACCATCGTAGATTCTTTATACCCGACGACGAGGGTAGGATTACATTGGATTATTGCGTCTACGTTGTTGAGCGTGAACCAGCGGTAGATGAACCTTCGGCTGAGGAACCGGAACAGTGGCCAGGTTATAAAACTAATCCTACCGGCCAGACGTCCTCTGGGAAGGTGCTGCCGATGAAAAATCCTTCGACCCAGATGCAGATTTCCGGTGTTGCACCCTATTGGACAGATGTTGAGAATAACCTGCTTCTGTGTGCCATGACCACGTTATTTTTAAAGCTGGAAGGCTATGATGAAACGACACCGTTCTACTGCGCAAAGCATGGCAGAATCTGTAACAAATGCGGAGATTGTGGGGATATGGCAAAGCGATCGAATCTTGCCAGGCACCACCTGAATCTGTACCATCATCTGCTTACAGTGACAGGGGTGGGGCTCATGTGGAGCGATCCCAATGAAGCAGGTGAGTATGATTTAAAATACATCAAAGGGATCTTCCCGCCTTTTTTAGAAGACAGGCTGGATTTCGCAATGAAGGCCGAAGGCTTTGAGTACATCCGGCTGGACAGGCTTAATGGAGAGCGGAATATTATCCGGCAGGTGATGGATTCCATCCGAAGCGACAGACCTGTGCTAGCTAAACTGAGTGAAGGCCCCGAATGGTATGTCATGACGGGCTTTGACGAGGCGACCGGTGCACTGTTTTGTCTTGACGCAAGAAACCATCCCGCTTATCGCCCGGAGAAAAAAAGAGAATACACCCAAGACGGCCTTTTTGTCGTCACTGATTGGTTCAAGAGTTTAAAAAAAGCGATTGTCGTTACAGGAAGGACGGCACAGGCAATAGAGTTTAGTGATCTGCTTTCGCGGATGACCGGACGGCTGCAGCAGCCCGAACTAAGCATACTGGATGAGATTATACCAAAGATGATCGACGCCGTCACGATAGAAAACGCCCGCGGTGTGGCGGGCTATCTGAATAGCCTCGCCGGATATGCTGTCGAGACTCGATGGCATGGGGCGGAATGTTTCAGCTCGTCATTGCTGTGTAAAACAAAGGATGAAACAGCACGGGCATCCCTGCGCGAATGTATGGACTTGTACTTCAACACACATGACACCTGCTGGAAGATATGGGGACAGATGGGTATCGGTCCCCACACAAATTATAAATTGCCCAATGGTATCAGCCAAATGATGCTCGACAAAGAAAGGCAGAAAAAGCTCAAGGCACTCTTTGCACAGGTCATAAATAATGATCGTATCGTCTCTGAAAAGCTACAGGGGATTATGAACCGATCAGGATGACTTCCCATCCATATTATTTACTATCTTTGTAGAAGAATGTGTTAACTTAATGAGAATGAGGATTGAAAAATGAAAAATGAATATCCACAATTTAAAATGATATGTTCCGTTTGCTTTTTGGCAGGTCTGATGTTGATTTCTGCCTGTTCTGTGAATCCGGACCCTGCATCTGACAAATTCAGCAATACCATGAAAGAAGAGTATTGGCCAACGACAACATGGAAAACTAAAAGGCCGGATCCCCAAATCATTGACGTCAAGAGACTGAAAGAAATAGAGATTACAGTTAGTCATTCCCTGGTGCAGTCTATGATTATCGTTCACGATGGCTATATCATTTCCGAGTTTTATAAGGAAGGAGACACATATAGGCGCTACCCGCTTAATTCAGTTACCAAGAGTGTAACTTCCATTTTGCTGGGGATAGCTATAGATGAAGGCAAAATCAAAGGGATCGATGAACGGATCGAAAATTATTTCCCCGAATATGAAGATGCTTTCAATTCATATGCGAAGAAGAGCATTACAGTGGAGAATTTACTAACTATGACCTCAGGTTTGGATTGGCCTGAGTGGACTGACTGGAACTTTTCCATCGGACCGTTATGGAATGCGACGGATTGGAATGGCTTTGTACTTCAACAAGCTATGAATTTCGATCCGGGCATGGTTTGGAATTATAACACCGGAGGATCCCAGCTACTGGCATCTATCTTAAAAAAAGCAACCGGACAATCCGAGTATGATTATGGTATGGCAAATCTGTTCAAACCTCTGGGTATAACTGATGTAGACTGGATTCCATCTGGAGACGGATCCAACACGGGTGGCTTCGGTCTGGATATGACGTCGAGGGACTTGGCGAAGATCGGTTTCCTCTATCTGAATGGCGGTTTCTGGGATGACAAGCAAATTGTTTCTAATCAGTGGGTTCTGGACTCCACTACGACTCATTCCAATGGAGATTATCATTTTGGTGAGTACGGATATCACTGGTGGATCCATGATTTTGACGGTCAACCAGCCTATTTGGGTATGGGATACGGCGGACAGTATTTGACAGTGGTTCCGGATCTTCATTTGGTCACGGTCATCTTCTCACAGGCTGATGACGCCATGGATACCCTGATTCCTCTTGAATATATGGAGGGCATAGTCAAGGCTTTTAGAAAGTGATTTTCACAAAAATATTGAATTCCTGGAGCGAACCTTAATGGTATTTGAGGGAACCAGTGAGGTCAAAAAGGTCAAGGGATATACGAAGCCAAACAGGACAAACAGGAACAGTTTTGAGATATAGGAGATAGGAGAGAACTGAACGAATTTAGGCCAGGCGCAGATTTTAGTCAATTATCTTACAACATCAGCGTGTTCTGCTCCAAAATTAATAAAATTATCTCCAATATAAGGCTTGCAATCATAAGAACCGTCATTCCATAACCATAGCAAGTAACCTGCATAACCGTTTGCATATATAGCGTCCAATACCTCTTTATGAGTCATTTCCAATGAAGAGCCTTCTGTATTTGGCATCATTTCTCCTATTATAACCGGTTTATCAAGATTCAATGAATATGCGGGTGTCTTAACCGGGTTAAACCACGGTGTAGCCCAATCATACCAGTGGAAATCATAAAAGTCTACACCCCGGCTATCCCGCAAGTCGTACTCGCTTTTAATATTATCAAAATTAGCTGACCAGTTGCTGTCAGAAAAATCATAAGTCCAGCTGTATCAGGCATAGTTCACTCCCAGAGGGAATAAAGTTTTTCCATCCATCCAGGTTATTCCCACACCATCTGTTGTTTCAGGATTTTCCCCAGAAAACTCTGTATTCAGAACCATAATGTATTTTTTAATCAAAGCCAAATCTATAGTGTTTACATCCCCGCTTGCATCTACATCTTATATAATTATTTCTAAGCATGAAAACTCTGCTTTTCAACAAAGAATCCCCTAGTCTATTGCGAAAATGTTTATATTAATAATCAATTCAAAGCTATATGTCAAGTATAATCTTTTTTATGGCAATCAGGTCAATTGAATTGATTTTGCTGTCACCGTTCAAATCCCATATTTTCAAGTCCAAATCAGAAGTACCTTCCAATATCGCATTCTTCATTAACGTATAATCAATGGAATTCACCTTACCATCTCCATTAATATCTCCGATTACAGATGGCACAGATCCTGAAGGTTCTTTCCCAAATATTAACACACCATCTTTGTAAACAGGTATGTACTCCGTCATTGCAGAGGTTTCGGTCAATCCGGTTTTTGAATAGTCATTGGATGAATCCCAGCATTTAGTATCATAAGCTGTCAATGCAAACTGGAACTCGACCTTTCCATATATCCTGCTTTCCGGCCAGCTTGCTTCTACATAATAAATATGATTTTCCGGATCCCAGGGAATCAAGCTTGAAATAGTACCGTTACTGGGACCATAGTTGATCCTTGTAGATATATCGCTTGCAGACATCCCCTGCTCATAGTATTCGCTCAGATCAAAGAAATACCTGAAGGACAGCCCTGTTTCATAATGTGGCGGAAGCAGCGAATCATTGTGTATATATGCCTGAATCGTACTAAACTGATTGCTTTCTTCCATTACCCTTGCTTCAACATAGTATTCCGGTGTGTTTGGCTCAATTCCCGGGATTTCTTCCGGTAGCTGACCCTCTCCAAAATACTTTGCAATACCTGCCATGGCTCCAACAAATCCTGCATTGTAATCAATAGCAACCTCAGTATATACATAATCATCTACATCATCAGAATATTCATCGTTGCTATCAGGTCCTCCCACCAATGCTCCATAAAGCAGATGCTTCTCCGGATCTTTTTTGGTTTCATAGGCAGGCGGTCCTTCAAGTCTGCCGCTGGCTGCTCTATGATGCGGAAATTTTGGATAATTATTGCCAAAACCTACAACATAGGAACTGTTCCTTGGATTATCTCCCAGAATGTAATCTATCTGTCCTTTTGCAAAATTAAGGTATTTATCCTCCTGAGATGTCTTATAATACACAAGAGCCATCATGCATTCCGCTGCAGTATACCTCAATGTTCCCCAAGAATTAATATATTTTAAGCCTGCAGGTGTTTCCGGAACTCCATTAATC
>CAYYEC010000018.1:15281-17948 GCA_964470745.1 uncultured Eubacteriales bacterium
TTCTTCTGCAATCCCCTTATATTTCGCATTATCTGTTATCTGAGCCAGCTTTACAAATACTCCGCCCCACACATCATCCCAGCAGTGAGTCCAGTGGTTTGCATATCCGTTGTTACCGCTGATTCCTTTTGAAGCAAGGAATTCCTCAACATTTGTCATATAGCTGTCATCACCTGTTGAAATATAAAGCCATATTGCAGCCCATGTCAATTCATCCCAGTAACTTGTAGAACTGTAAAATCCCCCACTTTCACTAAGTCCCTGGTAAGTCCTGGCAAAATCAAAAAGATCCTTTGCTGCTGCAAGACACTGTTCTGCATAAGATGCATCCACATCCTTGTAATTTATATACATGAGTGCCAGTGCTGCTGCCGCACCACTGCACACATCCGAAGCAGGCGTCTCGGGTGTTGCTGTATATAATGTAGGACGAGATGTTTCCTGCAATTCCGGCGGCCCCCAGTATGAGTGGTCAGTAGTGCCATCTCCGCACTGATAGTAAAAGGTAGTTTTATTTGGGTAGCACTTAAGAAAGTAATCTGTAAAATGCTTTAATATGTTCAGCATATATTCATCTTGGCCATTTTCAACAAATGCATCTTTAAATTCATAGTATGCCCACCCGAGAGTTGAAGCCGCATATGTCTGTGGTAAGCCAAATTTTACGTGATCACCGGCATCATGAAAACCTCCTGAAAGATCGAGACCTATATCCCCCCCGTCATTAACATGGCACGAACTTCTCCATTTCAATCTGTTGTTATCTGTATCCTTCCCACACCAGCTTGCTTCATAATATAAAATTGATTTGACAAATGCATCAACATAATTAAAGTCGGTTGCCACCACCACTGTCTGTCCAACAAATATTTGCGTAAATAAAGTAGAAATAGTTATTATACTGGCAACTATTCTTTTCATACCCTTTACCCCCTTTACAAAATAATTGGAAAACTAAGATCAATATGGCATATATCTTAAAACATCTTGCATTTTAAGATATATCTATAATTATACAATTCAAGCAATTAAAAGATCATTTAATCCTTTTAATTGCTTGAATATATATAACGCTACTGAAATATATTACATAATTAATGCTTAGTTTTTGCAATATATAGTTTTAGGAAAATGATTTCGCACTTATTTTAAGAATGTCAATGATTAAGTGAGAAACACATAGCATCTTATTGGCTCATAAATCTATATATTATATCCCATCCAACAGATATTTTTTTAACAGAGCAGCATCTATTGAATTAACTGCTCCATCCTGATTCATATCTGCAGCTTCTAATTCATTTCCCACAAGTTCAGCTATACCAAGGAGATGTTTTTTCATAAGTGCCAGATCAATAGAATTTACGGATTCATCCCCATTCAAATCACCATACAGTATCTGTATCGGATTAGCTTCCAGTACAATATGACAAGCTGTCAGAGCAGGCAGTGTATATGAAAACGTATTATCACTGATATTGGAAATAGCTTCTCTCTCTGTAACCGAAGAACTGCTGGAGTCAAAAGCCCATACTCTTCCAGAACTATAGCTGCTGTTGCTGTTAATATTAAAATTGAATGTTGCAGCATTATCATAATTCTTATTTAATACGATTATATGAACTTTATTATCGTCACTGCCAACAATTGAAGCATATGCAGAGCTGTTTTCAACATCTGCAGTATCGCACTTCACTTTTGTGTCTCCGTATTTTGAACCATTTCCATCATAATTTCTATAAAGATCAATTGCAGATTTCACATAGCTGCTGTCATTCTGGCATTTCCAGAAAGTACTCAGATATACGCCGTATTTTCCAAATATACCCAAAACATCTGCTTCAGCTATCCCACCTGTAATATGATTTTCCCCTCCATAGCAGTATTCAGTAAACGCAAGCTTTGTACCGGGATTATATTGATCAATTGAGTTCTTAACTGTAGGTAATAATGGAAGTGCCCAACTGCACCACGTTTCAATCCAGCTGTCTTCACTATATTCCGGATCCCATAGTGTTCTGGGAGCCTGGAGACGAGCCTTATTACATTCAATATTGTCGGGATCGAAGGCATCAAATACGATTCTCGCATTGCCGCCTCTTGCTTCCGGGTACCAGTGCAGATCAAGAACATCCAACAACCTCTCTCCCTGTGCATCTGAAGCTTTTTTCATATTGTCCAGATAGTAATCTATGAACCATGTATAATTACCTTTTACTGTAGCCCAATCCGGCGCGTCAACGAAGGTGTTAAATGCACCAAAGCCAAACAATGCAGGCCCAAATACTTCCGCATATGGATCGATGCTCTTTACAACTTTTGCAAGACTAACACCCTTATCAAGGGCTTCAGAACACTGTACTTGCTCCGGGTGCATCCTTGGATGGGCTAAATTCCACAAACTCGGTTCATTATCTATTGAATATCCTTTAACTCCCGTTTCTGTGGATGCGTTACCATACTTATTTACAAGGAAATTAACAAATTCATCCATGTACACATAATCATCGTTTTTATCCGGAGTAAGCGACAGCGCCTCTTCCTTGGTAAATTTGACTTCCTTCCATCTTTCAGATGGAGCTACTTCAGCCTCTGTAACAGAGCCGTTTGCATCTGCAGCCACATAACCTCCTGCTTGTAAGGTAACAATTGAATATGGAACATTAC
>CAYYEC010000019.1:0-8467 GCA_964470745.1 uncultured Eubacteriales bacterium
ATTTTATATCCTGGATTGTTGTTGGAGTAATTGCTTATAATATTTTCTCAGTGGATAATGGAACAATTAATTCAATACTTCAAAGTTTGGGTCAGAAAAAGATTGACTGGTATTCCATGTCTTGGTTATGGCCAATTTTTATGGTGTTTTTTTACATTTGGAAATTTACAGGTTATGGAATGGTTTTGTATCTTGCTACACTCTCTGGAGTAGACAAAAGCTATTATGAAGCAGCTGAAATTGATGGTGCCACAAGATGGCAGATGGTATGGCACATCAGCATTCCTGCTATTACTCCAATGATTATTACACTGGTATTACTTCACATTGGGCGGATTATGAATGCTGATTTCGGAATGTTTTATGGTATTGTTGGTGATAACCCTCAAATTTATTCAACAGTGGATGTTATTGATACTTTCGTATTTCGAAGTTTACGGTTGAATGGGGATATAGGTATGGCTTCTGCTGCGGGTTTTTACCAGTCAATAATTTCTTTTGTCATAATAGCATTTAGTAATAAGCTTTCACGTAAATACAATCCAGATGGAGCATTATTTTAATTATTATAGGAGGATTTACAATGTTGGAAAAAATATATAGCGGAATTATATATTTTATCATAGTTGCTTTTGCTGCATTTTGTACAATACCATTTATTTTGGTTTTGAGCAGTTCTTTAACTGCTGAAAATTCCATAATGCAATATGGGTATAATCTTATACCGCGTGTCTTTGATATTTCTGCCTATAGAGTACTTTTCTTGGATATAGACAGAATACTTAGAGCATATAAAATTACAATTATTGTGACTGTTGTTGGAACAGGTTTAAGCCTGCTTATCAATTCTTTGCTGGCATATCCTATATCTTTAAAAAGAGTGAAATACAGGAAAGCAATAAATATTTTTACATTAATAACTATTCTTATTAATGGAGGAATGGTGCCATGGTATATTGTTTGTGTCAGATATCTACATTTGAAAGACAGTATTTTTGCACTTATTATACCTTATTTATGCCAGGCATGGAATGTATTTCTTTTAAGAAGTTATTTTCAGTCCCTGCCGGAGGAAATGACTGAAGCTGCAAAAATAGATGGTGCAGGAGAATACACTATATTTTTTAAAATTATATTACCACTTTCAAAACCTGTATTGGCAACTGTAGGTTTATTTATAGCTTTAATGTACTGGAACGACTGGTGGCTTGGAATTATGCTTCTAAATAAGGTTGAATTGCAGCCTCTGCAGCTTTTACTTAGAACAATTCAATCAAATATTCAATTTATAGTTTCTTCGCCCCAGGCTGCAGATATATTGAAAGTAGCAGGAGGCAGCCTTCCTTCTGAAGGGATTAAAATGGCTACATGTATTATAACCATAGGACCAATTATTTTAGTATATCCTTTTGTTCAAAGATATTTTATAAAGGGTATAATGATTGGTGCCGTCAAAGGATAAATACTCACGGTTTAACCGTTTAGTAGGATATAAATTATTTTTTAAGGAGGATCTATCTATGAAAAAAACACACAGAAATTCAGTAAGAATGTTGGCACTAATTGTTTCTTTGATGATGCTTATAGCTATGCTTGCAGCATGTCAGCCAAAATCTGAGTCCAATGGAACACAAGCCGGGGAAACTAAAGAAACAACTGAACCGGTAAAGGAACAGCTAAAAGAAGTTACTTTAAAATTCTTCTTCCCGGGTGATGACAGACCTGCTAAAAATGAAGTTTTAAATGCTCTTTATGAGAAAACCAAGGATAAATTAAATGCAAAGTTTGAGTTTAATTTTACTGCATTTGGTGATTATCAAAATAAGTTGACAATGATGGCTGCATCAGGTGATGATTACGATTGTGCCTTTACAGCAGACTGGTTTGGTTATTCTACAATGGTAAACAAGGGTGCTTTCCTTGATATTACTGATTTGGAACCTAAATATGCCCCCAACCTTTATAAAATTTATAAAGATGGTAATATGCTTGCACCTGCAAGTGTTAATGGTAGAATAATGGCCTTGCCGTGGACAGAAATTAAAACATCCAAGCCTGTATTTGCATTTAGACAGGATATTGCTGACAAGGTAAACGTAAAACCGGAAGATTTTGATTTGACAACTATTGAGGGTATAGATAAATTTCTGACAGCTATAAAGAAAGGTAATCCTCCAATAGAAATTTTTGACATGAATATTGGTGCCGGTAATAGAGAAGGTGATATTATTACACTTCTTACACCTAAGTATGAATATGCATATATGGGTTTCCATCATTTTTATTTTGATTTGAATGACCCTACTGTCAAAATTGTTCCTGTAGAACAGACTCCAATGTTTAAGGAAGCAGTACAACTTGCTAAGAAATGGTATGATGAAGGAATTATATCCAAGAATGCACTTGCTGAAAAAGAAACTAAACGATATGAGTCTTGCAAAACATTTTCTATAAAAAATATAAGCGAAAAATTATATGAAAATGTACTATTTACTGACAAAACAGCTGTTAATAAAGCTTTTGAAGTATATCCAAACAATAAGCAGCCTAGAGATTCACAAATGAACAATGCTATGGCTATCAACAAAAATGCGGCAAATCCGGAAAGAACGTTGATGTTCTTTGATCTTTTTTCAACTAACGAAGATATATATGATGCACTTCTTTTTGGAATAAAGGACAAGACATATACAATAGATGATAAAGGGGTAGTTGGATTCACTAAAGATGAGGATCCTGCAAAACCACTTTGGCAGAACTGGAATTATTGGGGTATGTGGAGAACTGAGTATACTAAACCAACTGCTATGAGAGGATTAGATGCTATAGCAAAAGAAAGGGCATATGCAACCCGTTCCAATATAGTATTGTCACCTCTTACTGGGTTTGTGCCTACTACTGATACCATTAAAACAGAGATAGCACAGAGAGATCAGCTTTTTGAAGAACAAGGTAAACTGCTTCTTGCAGGTATTATAAAGGACGATATAGATACAGATATCAATAATTTTATAGAAAAACAGAAAAAAGCAGGTCTTGATAAAGTTCTTGCAGATGTTCAGAAGCAGGTTGATGATTTTATGAAAAAATAAAGTGTTTTGAAGTTCTAATGAACTAAAAATGAAGAGGATGAGAAAAGGTATGAGAGGTGCCAATATATTTTCTCATCCTCTTTTATGATATAATGTGAAACGTACTTGAAATTTTAAAATAGGAGTGAGGAATTTTGAAAAATATAATAAATCCCATTTTGAAGGGATTTAATCCAGATCCCTCTATCATAAGGGTTGGAGATGATTACTATATAGCAACATCAACCTTTGAATGGTTTCCGGGAGTACAGATATACCATTCTAAGGACCTGATAAACTGGAGACTGCTTACGCGCCCATTAAACAGGATATCACAGCTGGATATGAGAGGTATTGACTCATCCTGTGGGATATGGGCACCTTGTTTATCTTATGATCAAGGTACTTTTTATCTTATTTACACCATCGTTAAGAGTACAGGCTTGTTTTTTAAGGATACCATTAATTTTCTTGTGACTACAACAGATATAGAAGGTGAATGGTCGGAGCCGATATTTCTTAATGCCAGTGGTTTTGATCCATCAATATTCCATGATGAAGACGGGAAAAAATGGATTATAAATATGGACTGGAATCATGGACAAGGGAAGAATCGGTTTGGAGGAATTTTACTACAGGAATATTCTACTGTTGAAAAGAAGATGATTGGCCCAATTGTAAGAATATTTCAATCAGAGGGTCTAGTTGAAGGCTCCAATCTTTATAAAAGGAATGGTTACTATTATCTAATGTTAGCAGATGGTGGAACCGGATTAAGACATGCAGTTTCGGTTGCACGATCTGAAACAATCACAGGACCTTATGAGTTAGATCCAAATGGTCTGATGCTTACTTCTAGGTTTGATCCAACATTACCGATACAGAAAGCGGGTCATGCGGATATTGTTGAAACTCAGAATGGAGAATGGTATATGGTACACCTTTGTGGCAGGCCAATACCGGCATCGGGGCGGTGTACATTAGGAAGAGAGACATGTATACAAAAAATTGTCTGGTCAAAAGACGGGTGGATCAGGTTGGAACATGGCGGCAATAAGCCTCAGATGGAAGTACCTGCACCAAATCTTCCTGAACATACTTTTGAGAAGGAACCTGAAAGGGACGATTTTAATTCCGAAAAATTAAGTATACACTTTCAGACGCTAAGAATACCACTGGATGAAAATTCACTGTCTTTGAAAGATAGACCAGGTTATCTACGATTGAAAGGCAGAGAGTCTTTGCATTCCAGGTATCTACAAAGTCTTATTGCGAGAAGACAGCAGGACTTTTGTTATACAGCTACTACCTGTGTGGAATTTGAGCCCGATTCATATAAACAAATGGCAGGCTTAATTTGTCTCTATGATATTCATAATTATTTCTATTTAAGGATCACATATATTGAAGGCAAAGGAAAATGTCTTGGCATTATCACTTGTGATAATGAGATATACGATTATCCTCTGAAAGAGGAAGTTTGTATTGAAGACAGCTTAAGGGTTTACCTGCGGGCCAGGGTTGATTATGATCGTCTGGAGTTTTACTATTCAAAAGATGGGCAAAATTGGCAGCAAATAGGCGGGCATTTTGATTATGGCAGAATTTCAGATGAAGGAATCAAGAAACTAGCATTTACTGGAGCTATGGTTGGTCTATGTTGTCAGGATACATCAGGTATGCGCAGACATGCAGATTTTGATTATTTTGAATATATTGAAAGAGATTTTAATGAAATTATTTAAGTTAAATTAGTGGAGGAAACAAAATGAGTCAAAATATAGATTTGCAAAAAGTATATAAGCTATGTGTAGAAAAAACAAGAAAAAATATAAATATGCTTGCCGATCAACCAAAATCCTGGTCTTTTTCTGTTGATGGTAATTACTCAGATTGGAATGAAGGATTTTTTGAAATTGGAAACTGGACTACTTCATTTTTTACTGGGATGGCTGCACTTGAATTTGAAGTATCTGGGGACTTATATTTTTTAAAACAATTGAACAGATTTAAGGATTTATATAAGAACAAGGTGAATGAATATGGGATGGATACTATGCATGACCTTGGATTCTTGTATATACTATATTCTAAAGCACTTTATATGCTGACTGGTGACCCTGACCATAAAAATACTGCAATTAAAGCAGCTGAAGAATTGGCTAAAAGATACAATGTGAAGGGGGAATATATTAGAGCCTGGGGTAGAATGGATGACCATAAATCTGATTATGAAGGGCTGGCTATTATAGACTGTATGATGAATATTCCACTTCTTTTCTGGGCTTCACATGAAACCGGAAACAGCCTGTTCTACGATATTGCTGTAAAACATGCCGACACCACATACAAATTATTTGTTAGAGAGGACTATTCAGTTTATCATGCTTACAGATTTGACAGTGATTCCGGCAAGCCTAAAGGAGGAGATAACTACTGCGGATACTCCATAAATTCACATTGGGCAAGAGGGACTAATTGGGCAATTTATGGATTTGCACTTGCTTATGGCTATACAAATGATAGCAAGTACCTTGAAATTTCCAAAAAGATTGCAGATAAATACCTAGAGTGTATGGGAGATAATCTTATTCCAATATGGGATTTCAGACTTTCAGAAGGAAGTAAGACAATTCTTGATTCATCGGCTGCTTCAGTTTCAGTTTGTGGTTTTATGGAAATCTTGAAATATGACAAAGATAATAAAAAACTGGCTAATTATTCCGATAAAATATTGAACGCACTTTGTACTGATGAGTATATTGATTTTAATGAAAGTTGTGCAGGAATTCTAAAAAAAGCTGAAGTAGGAGATGGAATAGGGGCGGCAAAAAACGCATATACAAGTTGGGGTGACTATTACCTAATGGAGGCACTGGCAAAGAAGTTGCATGGAGTACAGGGATATTGGTAATATGAATAGCAAGTAATAAATTCAACCAATTATTAAGGAAAAGTTAAAATGTTACTTACTCTTTTTCACGTAGACTAAATAGGATTATTTAGTCTACGTGAAAAAGAGTAAGTTATGTTTTAACGGTTTATAAGGAGAATGCAGATGAAGATAAGCGTTATTCAAAGTAAACTATATAACCTTTATGATGTGAAAAATCCTGGTGATTTTGATATTAATAAAGGTCGCTGCTTAAGCCAGATTGCCGTAAATGAAGTGTTTGAAATGATAGACACGGCCGGAAGGAAGGGATCCCAGCTTATTATAACTGTTGAAAGCATGAATGTATCAATTTTACCAAGTGACACACGGTATAATTTCACATCTACGGCTGAACCAATGGATGGCATTATAATAAAGAGATTTAGAAGCATGGCAAAGAAGCATAAAGCATATATCGTTGGTGGTTTATATACTGCAAGAGATGGAAGGGCATATAATTCTGCCATTTTGTTTTCACCTGATGGAACTATTACAGGTGTTTTTGATAAAGTTCATTTACCTGCAGGGGAAGAAGTGGGTATAACACCTGGAAGCTCATACCCGGTATTTGAGACTGAATACGGTAAAATAGGTATGCTTGTCTGCTGGGATATGCAGTATCCGGAAGCAGCCAGGGAAATAGCTTTGGGTGGTGCTGACATGATAGCTTGTCCAACTTGGGGCTGGGAGAATATATATGGTTTGTGCCGTGCATATGAGAATTCTGTAACAATTGCGGCTGCAATGGCATTACCACCTGATGGGAAAATAGCAGAAGGTGCTGATCCAAGCTGCATAGTGGATAATATGGGTAGGATACTTGCTACAGGCAGCAGGACAGGGACTGGAATCATAACAGCAGAAGTAGATATACGCAAAGAACCAGCACTACAATATGGTATAAATGAAGCTGAGGGCTTTAAATCCATGCGACATGCAAGAATGCAACAGCGGCGTCCGGATACATATACGCGAATAATAAATTTGAGACCTGAAGTTATGGGCAGATATAAGTAGTTTGTAACACATAAACTTAAATACTTATAAATCTACTTTTTAAATCTCTAGTATGCATATTTGGAATTAAAAGATATACCACGGATATCCGATTTTTTGACTAAAAAATCTTATTTACAAAATTACCTAGGATTTTTTAGTCATTAATCATATTGATAGTATATTGGCAATATGATAAAATGACAATTGGACAAAGTTAAAGATTTTAAGGGGGCAAAAAATGGATATTTTTTTAGAAAAGATTGTACCAAGAAGAAAAACTTCAAAAGATACGCTGATTACTGTGGGTATAATTATAGGAGCAATTGCTTTAATAATTGTATCCGGAGGGATACCGATTCTTAAGAATTTTTCTATTTTTATAGTTGTTGGTGTGGGATATTTTGCATATAGATTTATTACTTTAAGAAATATTGAATTTGAATATGCTGTAACAAATGGTGAGTTGGATATTGATAAGATAATATCTCAGAGGAAAAGAAAAAGAATCTTTTCGGCAAGCTGTAAAGATTTTGACATTTTAGCAAAAGTTAAAAGTGAACATTATAATAATGAAGCAAAGAATATAAAAAACAGAATAGAAGCTATGAGCTCCTTTGAAGCTCCAGATTTATATTTTGCTGCTTTAAATTATAAAGGCGAGAGAACAATTGTCTTCTTTGAACCAAATGAAAAGATGCTTAACAGCTTTAAAACATTTATACCAAGAAAAATATTTATATGAAAAGGCGATAGACGAGGGGAGATGGGCAATGGGTAAAACCGTTGCTTTTTTTCCCATTACCTGATTTTACTTATAATAAAGTTTAAATAAAATATCCTGATCATAATTCCCAAATCCAGATCCGTATATAGTTGCACCTCCAACATGCTTGGCATCTTTTAATACAGCCACTTTAAAAGTCCACTGTTTTTTTGAGATTTCAATTTGGTCTATGGTGATGTCAGAAGCTTTTGTGCCATCAATAAAACAGCCTGATTGATTTATTTTTATTACTTTTAGGAGACCATATTGATTTATATTTTCATTCCACCATTTTGGTGCGTATTTACCTCTTTGGTTTCCAAAATCTCCGGGGCTTGTCCATTGTCCTATTTTTATATCATTTATAAAAAAACTTATATCAGATGGCCAATCATTATTCGTATGTGGTGCTTCAGAGCCTAGCTCCATAGAAATTTCGAGTTCTTGCGGTATTTGACCTGACAATAGATAATTTGGCACTTTATACTCTACATATCCTTCCGTGAACCATAAAATACCTGCATTAACTCTCTCTGGATCTAAAAAATATCTTGGATCATCAAAATATCCTATGAGTTTATCTCTAGTTGCCAAACCACAAGTAGGGGTGACAAAAAAATCTGTATAATGTCCAATGGGTAACGAGAATTCATGGAAGTTTCTTTCCTTTATAGCCGTTGGGAATTCAATTTCTAAAGA
>CAYYEC010000019.1:8477-17628 GCA_964470745.1 uncultured Eubacteriales bacterium
GAACAAATCTTTTGTACTGCTCCATTTAAATATTTCCTTTCTGAGGTAACGATGTTTGCCTTTTCTAGCTTTCGTATATGCATAGTTAATATTGCACTACTTAAGTTTAACTCTTTTGCTATTTCTTTAATATTCATTTTTTGCTTTGATAAAAGTTGTATTATATTTAAACGTACATTACTTGCAAGTGCCTCATATATGGGCAACCATTCTTCAGTAGCATAAATCTTCATAATAACTAGTATTCCTTTCGATGTGCTTGAAACACATATCTTCATTAAAAGCTTTATAATTAATATAATTATAAATTACCAAAGTTATTGTGTAAAGACAAATTTTAAGCATAATATTGACACTTAAGTTAAATAGGTATAAAATCATATTAATATGTTAATTAATTAATTAACATAAATATTAATAACATGGGGGTTAAAAATGAAAAAAGCTAAAGTTATTCTAAGTAAAGATTTCAAAGTTGCCCAGGTTGATAAAAGAATATATGGTTCATTTATTGAGCATCTTGGCAGAGCTGTTTATGGAGGAATATATGAACCGGGACATCCGAAAGCAGATGAAATGGGATTCAGGAAGGATGTTATAGATTTAGTTAAGGAATTAAGTGTTCCTATTGTTAGATATCCTGGTGGTAATTTTGTATCAGGTTATAATTGGGAAGATGGAGTAGGTCCGGTAGAAAAAAGACCTAAGAGAACTGAACTTGCCTGGCGTACAATTGAGCCTAATTTTGTAGGAACAAATGAGTTTGCACAATGGGCTAAGAAAGTTGATTCTGAGGTTATGATGGCAGTTAATCTTGGAACAAGGGGTGCCGAGGCTGCCCGCAATTTGGTAGAATATTGCAATCTGAAGGAAGGTTCATATTGGAGTGATTTAAGAAAATCACATGGCTATGCTGAGCCACACAAGATAAAAACCTGGTGTTTGGGCAATGAAATGGATGGACCTTGGCAGATTGAAGCTAAAACAGCAGATGAATATGGACGTATAGCTTGTGAAACTGCAAAGGTAATGAAATGGGTAGACCCTGATATAGAATTAGTTGCTTGTGGAAGTAGTAATAGCAAAATGGCTACTTTTGCTCAATGGGAGGCAACTGTACTTGAGCATACATATGACCACGTAGACTATATGTCTTTACATACATATTACGGAAATGGTGATAATGATACTGCCAACTTCCTTGCCAGCTCAATGGATTTAGATTTATTTATCAAGTCAATTATATCAACATGTGATTATGTTAAGGCAAAAAAGAGAAGCAAAAAGACTATAAATCTTTCACTTGATGAATGGAATGTATGGTTCCATTCAAAAGATGCTGATAAGAAAATTGAACCATGGACAATAGCGCCTCCTCAGCTTGAAGATATATATACATTTGAAGATGCCCTTGTTGTAGGTTCATTACTTATAACCCTATTAAAGCATGCTGATCGTGTTAAAATGGCTTGTTTGGCACAGCTTGTCAATGTAATAGCTCCAATTATGACATCAAATGGAGGTGGGGCATGGAGACAAACCATATTCTATCCATATATGCATGCTTCCATTTATGGTAGAGGTACTGTTCTAGATACTATAGTATCTTCACCGCTTTATGACAGCAAGGACTTTACTGATGTACCTGTTCTTGAAACTACAGCAGTATTTAATGAAGAGAAAGAAGAATTAGTGATATTTGCATTAAATCGTGATATGAGTGAAGAATTAAAGCTTGAATGTGATTTAAGAGATTTCGATGGATATAAGGTTATCGAGCATATAGTACTTGAAAATGAAGATGTTAAAGCTGTAAATACTGAGAGTGATCCATATAATGTCGCACCTCATAATAAAGGGAATGCCGCATTAAATAATGGAATACTGGTTTCAGGATTATCAAAGCTTTCGTGGAATGTAATAAGATTGGCTAAAAAATAAATAACCACATAAAAAATGGCTCTTAATTTTTGGAGCCATTTTTTTATATGATATTTTGTAATTTCATTGAAAAGGAAATCTTGAAAAAAATATAGTATAATGTATTTAAATGTGTAAATATCATTTAAATTGTTGAAAAAAGGTGGGTTGAAATTTGAGAAAAGCAATTCTTATCTTGATTTTAGTACTAATGATTTTGGGGGGAGCAGCATACGCAACATACTTTTTCTTTTTTACTCCAAATCAAGAAATAGCAGCAGCTTTTGATGAATCAGAATTGAATTTAGTAATTGAGGACCAGATAATAGTGTCTAAATCAGAACCTAAAATTATTGATGGGGAAATAATGCTTCCTATGGAGACTATTAAGAAATATTTCGATGAAAATATCTGGTGGGATGACAATTTAAAAAAAGTAACCATAACTACTAATGATAGAGTAATAAGAATGAAAACAGACAATTTAAATGCTATTGTTAATAATAAAGAAATGGAGCTCAAAATACCTGTTATAATTGTTGATGAAATAGTATATATTCCTATAGAATTTTTGAGTGAGTTTTACGGAATTGAAGTAAATTATAAAGAGAAAAATAATGTTATTTTGATTGATTATGAAAATACAGTTAAGCAAATTGCAGAGCCGTTAACTAATGAGGCTGTTATCAGAAAAGGAAGAAGTATTCATTTCCCTATACTTAAGAAGTTCAATTTAAATGCAGAAAATAACGAAGAAATCCAGCTAATTGTGTATGAAGAATATGACAATTGGTACAAAGTGAGGTCGGCTGATGGAATTATAGGATATATCAGTAAAAATGATATAGTAGTAAAAAAGATGGTGGTAAAGAAGCTTCCCATGTATGATAACAGAGAAAATCCATCACCTATTAAAGGAAAATTGAATTTAGTCTGGGAGATGATGTATGGAAAACGGCCGAATTTATCTGAAAGAGAGAAAATAGATGGACTTGATGTTATTTCTCCCACCTGGTTTCAAATAGCCAATGAAAAAGGAGTGCTAGTAAACAGGTCGGATTCTGAATATGTGAAATGGGCTCATGATAATGGATATCAAGTGTGGGCTCTTTTTTCAAATGATTTTTCAAATCCTAAAATGACTGGGGAAATATTAAATAATACAGATGTAAGAGATGAAATAATAAGACAATTACTTGTCTATTCTTCAATGTATGAACTGGATGGGATAAATATAGACTTTGAAAATGTAAATTTGAAAGATAAAGATGCCTTGACACAATTTGTAAGGGAACTGACACCACTTTTAAGGGAACAGGGATTAATTGTTTCAATAGATGTGGCTGTGCCCGATGGAAGTGATAATTGGTCAAAATTTTACGATAGAAAAGCATTGGGAGAGGTTGTAGATTATGTTTGTTTAATGACATATGACCAACATTGGAGTTCGAGTCCCATAGCTGGTTCTACAGCTCAGATAACATGGGTAGAGAAAAATGTACAAAAGGTTTTAAATATGGTTCCAAATGATAAACTTGTATTAGGGCTTCCTTTTTATACTAGACTTTGGAAGGAAGAGAAAGATAGAAATGGAAGAGTAAAAGTATCAAATGTTAAGGCTTTGACCATGAGCGAAGTAAAAAAAATAATAGATAAAAAAAAAGCAGAGGTATCCTGGGATGAAGAAAGTGGACAATTCTATGCATTTTATAATGAAGACGATATTGTATATAAGATTTGGGTAGAGGATGAAAATTCTATAAACCTGAAGTCCTCATTAGTTCAAAAATATAATTTGGCTGGAGTAAGCTCATGGAGTAAGAATTTTGAGGTAGATGGAATTTGGAATGTACTTAATAATAATTTGAAAAATATTAGCTATTATAAGGAGTGGGAAGAAGCAAATAAGGGCAAAGAATATAATTATTAATAGTTAATGTATTTGTGATTTTACCACAGGGAATAGATAAGTTTGAATTCATATTTGTATACAGTTATATAATAGATTTGAGTTAAAATTTTATAGAGTTTAAAACCTTATTGAACAATTTTTTATTCGATAAGGTTTTTCTATTTACAAATGAATTAAAATGTCATATAATTGATACTATAGTATTATATAATTGACACTAAGGTATCATTTTATTGGAGGGACTATAATTGGCAAAGATTGACGATATTGTTAGGTTATCTGGGGTATCACGAAGTACGGTTTTTAGATTTTTGAATGGAAGTAATGTGCGTGCAGAAGCTAAAAAGGCAATAATGCAAGCAATGGAAGATTTAAATTATAAGACTGATGCTATTTATAAGCAGCAAAATATCGTCATAGAAATAAGTGCATCTCAAAGTTTTGAAACTTTTAAAGGTTTTATAGAAGTAGTTGAAGGTATTACGCAAAGAGCTGATGAAAAAGGAATAAAAGTTCAGATTGTTAGAAGAGGACCCGAACAAATACAAGAAGATTATGATCATTGGAATGACGATGAATCCTTAAAGGGAGTAATTGTTGTTGGAAAAAATATTTGTGATGAAGAAAAAGAAGCCCAGATGATTCTAGCCCAAAATATACCTCATGTTTTTGTAAATAGGATTTTTGAAAACCCGGATATAAGCTATGTTGCAGTAGATTTGAAAAAAGCTGCATATGAAATGGTAGAATACCTTATAAATAAAGGACATGAAAATATAGCTGTTATGGGATATCCCAAAAAGTTAAGGCTTGATAGAAATAAATTGGATGGATATTTGGAAGCGTATCAAAAAAGAGGAATGGAAGTATCAAATAAGTATTATCGTGAACTTGAAGAAAATGAAAGTTGGGAAAAATATGTAAAAGAAATTTTACAAGAAAGCAATAGACCTACAGCTTTTTTTGGAATTTGTGATTCTTATGCAATGAAATTTACAAATATGGCTCGTTCGTTAGGTGTTAAGGTTCCGGAAGATATAGCTGTTGTCGGAATGGATGATTTGGATATTGCTGAATATTTCAAACCCTCATTAACTACTGTACATTCGCCATTTAAGAAAATGGGCATTGTTGCAGTCGATAGTTTACTCCAGCTTCTAACAAATGATGATATATCAAGTGTAAAAACTATAATTAAGCATAGCTTCATTAAGAGAGAGTCCTGTGGAAAAGTAAAAGATAATATTTGATTCATATGTTGCAAAATTTTTCCATGAAAAATCTTTATTGCAACGTATATAGTGAAAAATATTGTTTATATTCTTTAGTATTATAAGTAGTTATAAGCTTTATATAAAAGATACTAAAGATTTATATAAGTGATTAATAAAAGCCATATTTGTATATTGTTTTTTTAATCTCACTAAATCTTTTTCTTTAGAAAATGAAAAAGATATTTATTAAATAATAGGAGGCGTTAGAAAAAATGGAAATTAGAAATGCGGCTAATCCAAAAGATGTAAAAAACTATGACACCGACAGATTGCGTGAGGAGTTTTTAGTTCAAGGACTATTTATTCCAGGTGAAATCAAACTTGTTTACAGCCATGTCGACAGAATAATCACTGGTGGTATTTGCCCAAAGGCACCTATTAAATTAGAAGCAGGTAAAGAACTAAGAGCAGAATATTTCCTTGAAAGAAGAGAAATGGGTGTAATTAATATAGGAGCAAAAGGTACTGTTACAGTTGATGGTGTTGATTATATTCTGGAAGCTAGAGATGGATTGTATATTGGAAAGGGAGCAAAAGATATTGTATTCTCTAGTGAAGATCAAAACAATCCTGCTAAATTCTATATGAATAGTGCACCAGCACATAAAGAATATCCAATTGAAAAAATTGAAATTAGCAAAGCTGAACCTGTAAAACTTGGTTCATTAGAAGAATCAAATCAAAGAACAATATATAAGTACATACATCCACAAGGAGCAAAAAGCTGTCAATTAGTAATGGGAATGACAATTTTAGAGCCAGGTAGTGTATGGAATACAATGCCTTGCCACACTCATGATAGAAGAATGGAAGTGTATTTATATTTCGATATGCCAGAAGATGCTGTTGTATTCCATTACATGGGAGAACCAACTGAAACGAGACATATTGTTATGAGAAATGAGGAAGCAGTTATTTCACCAAGTTGGTCGATACATTCTGGATGTGGAACAAGAAACTATACATTTATATGGGGAATGGTTGGAGAAAATCAAGTATTCACTGATATGGATGGAGTAGGAATGAAAGAAATTAAATAAAAATATAAGGAGAGATAATTTATGATATTGGATAAATTTAGTTTGGCGGGAAAAGTTGCAATTGTTACTGGATCAAGTACAGGTTTGGGACAAGGGATGTCTTTAGCTTTTGCAGAAGCAGGAGCAGATATAGTTGGTGTAGACTATGTAGAAAGTACTGAGACTAAAGAAAAAGTTGAAGCTATGGGAAGAAAATTTCTGGGTATAGTAGCAAACTTAATGAGTATTGAACCTGTTCAAGGCATAGTCGACAAGGCAGTAGAAACTTTTGGTAAAGTTGATATTCTTGCGAACAATGCAGGTATTATAAGAAGAGAAGATGCTATTAATTTCACTGAAAAAGACTGGGACGACGTTATGAATATTAATATTAAAACTGTATTCTTCTTTAGTCAGGCTGTTGCAAAACAGTATATTAAACAAGGTACTGGAGGTAAAATAATAAATATTGCTTCTATGCTATCATTCCAGGGTGGAATAAGAGTACCTTCATATACTGCAAGTAAAAGTGGAGTAATGGGTGTAACAAGACTTATGGCAAACGAATGGGCGAAGCATAATATTAATGCAAATGCTATAGCACCAGGATATATGGCTACAAATAACACTGCAGCATTAAGAGCAGATGAAGAAAGAAGTGCTGCAATTCTAGATAGAATACCTGCAGGCAGATGGGGACTTCCAGAAGACCTTAAAGGACCAGCTATATTCTTGGCTTCAAGTGCATCAGACTATGTAAATGGATATACTCTTGCTGTTGACGGTGGATGGTTGGCAAGATAATTGTGAATTGAGAATGAAGAATTAGGAAAAGAGAGTTTTAAATAATTCTCAATTCTCAATTCTTAATTCTCAATTAATTTTTTGGGGGTATTATGAATAAATTTATGAAGTGGCAGAGCCAATTAATTGCTAAGGAAATGGTTGATATCCTTACGAAAAAACAATATGATGCTCATTATGCTGAAGATTTAAATGAGGCGAAAAAATTAATCCTTGATATGATTCCGAAAGAATCAAGTATAGCTGTTGGAGGCTCAGAGACATTATCTGCAATGGATTTGATTAATATATTTAGAAATGGAAATTACAAATTCTTCGACCGGTATCAAGACATACCTTTTGAGGAAACTGTTGAAATATATAGACAATCAATGCTTGCAGATTTTCTTGTTTCAGGAACTAATGCAATTACGAGAAATGGAGAATTAGTAAATGTTGATTCATCGGGTAATAGGGTCGCTGGAATGATATTTGGTCCAAAAAGAGTTATTGTAGTTTCCGGGACAAATAAAGTTGTAGATACATTGGAAGATGCATTAAAAAGGCTTAAAGAAATTGCACCAATGAATTGCGAAAGAGTGGGACATGATACTCCTTGCAGAAACACTGGGAGATGCATGGATTGTCAGATACAGGCTAGAATGTGCAATTCTATAGGTATTATTAATCATGGTATGAAATTTGAGGGACGTATTTCAATTATAATGATAGCAGAAGAAATTGGGTTTTAATTTATTTATGGAGGGTATTTATGAAAGATATTAAAGACGAGGGAATAAAGTTTCCAGAAAAGTATGCTGAAACTCAAAAAATTAGTAGCAAATTTTGTGAAGAAGCAATAAAGTTTATTCTAAAGAAAATTGACGAAAATTTGGACACTTTTACATATAAATTTCCTGCACCTGCAAGTGTCAATAATGTTTATCCTGCAATTGATAATACTGATTGGACATCTTGCTTTTGGACTGGAATGCTGTGGTTGGCATATGAAGTAACTGGAGATGAAAAGTATAGGAAAGTGGCTGAAATACAGCTTGATAGCTATAAGGAAAGAATAGATACCAGAAGTAATACAGACACACATGACTTAGGATTTCTTTATACATTATCCTGTGTAGCTGCATATAGACTTACGGGTAATGAAGAAGCAAAAGGAACTGCATTAAAAGCAGCAGATCTGCTCATGGAAAGATACTTTGAAAAAGCAGGAATTATTCAAGCCTGGGGGAACTTAAACGACCCTGAACAAAGAGGTAGAATGATTATTGATTGTTGTATGAATTTACCTTTACTTTACTGGGCAAGTGAAATAACAGGAGATAAAAAATACTATGACGCTGCATATAGTCATGCTAAACAAGCAGCTAAATACATTGTTCGTGAGGATTCATCAACATTCCATACATTCTATATGGATGTTGAAACTGGAGAGCCAAGACTTGGTAAGACTGCTCAGGGATATTCGGATGACTCTTGTTGGGCCAGGGGTCAAGCCTGGGGTATATATGGATGGCCTTTGAGCTATTCTTACACTGAAGATTGGGAACTTATTGAACATACTAAAAAAGTTGCAAATTATTTCTTAAATAGGCTTCCAGAAGATTATATATGCTATTGGGACTTGATTTTTACTGAAGGTAATGAAGAAAGAGATAGTTCAGCTGCTGCTATTGCTGCATGTGGTATGCTTGAAATGTCCAAAAAGTTACCTCTTACAGATGAGTATCGCAAAATATATGAAAATGCAACAGTTAAGATAGTAAAATCACTTGCTGAAAATTATACATCAAAAGATTGTCCGGAATCTAACGGTATATTGCTACATGCAGTATATGGTAAACCACAGGGAAGTGGTATCGATGAATGTAATATTTGGGGTGATTATTATTACTTTGAAGCACTTGTAAGATTAATTAAGGATTGGAAAATGTATTGGTAAAGATTAGATAAATAGTTGTAATTTGTGGTCTGCATACTATAGATAAAATACTTTACAGACCACAAGCCTTACTTTTCCATATAGTACTGTGTAGTATGGCTTCGAAGTGTGAAACTTTATTCCAATCATGCATATTCTAATGCTAAGCTATTTTGAAGCTATAGGTAGGTGTTCATATGAATATAGATAGTTATGACCGTAAATATTGGATTAATGTACTTGATCGTATAGCTAGACCTGTTTTAAGGGCTTTAGAAAAAAGAGAACTAAAAAAAGTAATGCC
>CAYYEC010000020.1:0-600 GCA_964470745.1 uncultured Eubacteriales bacterium
AGAATGTAGTGTACACTACTCAGCCACAGTTACTAAAGATTCAAAGGACATTTTCGGCAGGCCTTTGTTAGCGGGACCATATTGTCCACCAGATACAGTTGAGGAAAGAGTTTTTATAAAAAGACCTGTTGAATATAAACCAGTAAATCCTAATGACCCATATCCTTTAGATTGGATATATGAGCTTGCTGAAGGAGAATATTGTAATATTCATGGACAAGCTGAAAGTTTAGATACTGAAACACTATTTGAATTCGATCCTTAATAAGAATAAAGCCACAACTTTGAGTTGTGGCTTTATTCTTATTATTTATTTTTAATTTTCATTCTAATCTTATCCGCAATTGTCGCAATAAACTCAGAATTAGTTGGCTTAGCTTTATTAGAATTTTTAGTATAAGCAAATAACTCATTAGCCAAATCACTATTAATGCTTCTCCAGGCTTTTTGAATAACTCCTCGAATTGCTCTCTCAACTTTAGCAGGAGATGTATCAAATTTTTCAGCAATTCCTGGATATAAATTTTTTGTAACTGAAATAGAGGCTCCGGAATTATTAATCATATAAACAACTCCTTCTCTTATATAAGAATATCCTGA
>CAYYEC010000020.1:610-11951 GCA_964470745.1 uncultured Eubacteriales bacterium
GTGAAAACCCAAGTTGATTCATTAACTTTGTAACTTCAAATTCGATTTCATCACACTGTCCTTCTTCAAGAACATTCACAATATCACATTTTTTATTACTTAAATTGTAATTAGAAAAAAGAGGCTTATTTGATTCGTTATATATTTGAAGTATCCTTACTCCTAAAGTTTGAAAATCAAATGGCTTAATAATATAATACTCTGCACCTAGTGTAATCGCTTTACGAATAAAAGTTTCCTGTCCAATTGATGTTAGCATAACAAAGGTAGGTCGTTTGCGAAGCTCCATACTATTAACATCTTCCAAAACACATATTCCATCCTTATGCGGCATTATAACATCTAATAATACAATATCCGGCTCCAATCTTTCAATCATCTCAATAGCTTGAACACCATCTATTGCCGTACCCACAGCATGCATGACTTCTTGGCCATTAATATATTCTAATATTTGATTTCCAAATTGAATATTATCATCTACAATTAATACAGTTATTTTCTGTTTCATTTCAATACCTCAATATTAGCCTAATGACTTGTTTAACAAGTATAAGTAACTATTTTCGACAATATAGTTGTTATTTCCTCTTTTTTTTCAAAAAACATATTTCTTTTTAATTATTAAGAAATTATAAAGAATTATACTTGAACATTATATTAACCGCACAAATGATTCTATACTAAATTAATATTGATTTTTGTTCATTTAATGAGTTTTATAGGTGTAGATTTTGTATAAGTTTAATTGAAAGAATCATTTGTGCAAAATCTATAATATATGTATTACAGCACCTTAAATGTATTTTTTATTAAGATATCAATCCCAAACTTATCTAGATTCAGATATTCTAATACTCTTTCATCTAATTTATTTGAACAGCCAATTTTTAATAATTCGCAAGCATAATAATCTGCTAAGTGAACAACACATATTAATTCTCTATTTATTATATTTTCTTTAAATGGTTCATGATGAAATAATGCTGCTTCAACAATTGGGTAAGGAAAATCCCACCATTTAAGCAGATATCCTCCCACCTTCTCATGAGATGTATTAAATATGCTTTTTTCAGCCTCACTATATATCACACCATGATATTCAACTTCATAATTTAGTTTCAAATATTTAGAGGTAAAGTTTTTAAGAAGTATCACTTTACCAATATCATGCAATAGGCCTGCTGACATCTCTGTATGCTTAAGTTTCTTATTCAAAATCTTCTTGTATATACATTCAACAATTTTGTTAGATAAGTTAGCATGCTCCCACATTTTTATGCTCATTTTTTCAGCCATACCAGTACAATCAAGAATATCCAAAACAGAAGATGTCATAATAAGGTTGTTTATATTTAGTAATCCCAAATAAGAAATTGCTTGACGGATAGACCCTGTTTTTACTGCATAGTAAGCAGAATTTGCCAGATGAAGTATTTTAGTAGCTATAGCAAAATCTTTTTCTAATTCTTCTGCAATTTTATTCATACTTTCATCATTCTCAATCATTTGCATTATTTTTTGATAATTCCTCTTTATAGTTGGCAATTCTTCCATATTATTCACTAAAGATACTAAGTTATTTTCTGCCAATATTTCCTGTGTAATAATAAGTTGATTGATTAAATTAATCATATACTGATCTTTTAATGGCTTAACTATATTAATGCTTGCATAATTCTTCTGCAAAGCTTTTAAAACTATACTTTCTTCTGGATTTTCACTCATCAATACTCTTATAACAAATTTAAAGCTTTGTTTTACTTGTTTCAAAAGCTCATACCCATTCATTTGAGGCATTTTTAAGTCAGAAATTATTAATTGAATATCTTCATTCTCTAAAATATTCAATGCTTCTTCTCCACTTGATGCAGTCAAAATATTATAATTTTTATTTTTTAACAATGATTTTAAATATATAAGAAATTCTTGATCATCATCAACAAATAAAATTTTCTTACTCAAAACATCTCCCCCAAAACCTAATTGCCAATAGAACTTTTTTCTTATAGATAGTTATAATGAATTATAAAAGCTTACTATTTCTTTAGATATCTGATTAACATTTTTTTCTTTGCAATCTATTGTCATTTCAGCATATTTTTCATATAATGGAATTCTTTCATTATACATATCTTTCAAGGATTGTCCACTATTTTTCGCAAATCTTCTGTCGGGTCCTAGTCTTTTTTCTATTTCTTCCAACGTAGATTTAAGGTAAACAACCATACTTGTGCTTTTTAAATGATTCATAGATATTTCACTATATATTACACTTCCACCTGTAGCAATTATATTTCTTTCAAAACAAGTTTCCAGAATTAATTCTTCTTGTATTTGTAAAAATCTATCCAAACCATCTTCCTTAACTATATCTCTTAATGGCTTTTTTTCTCTTTCAAAAATAATTGTATCTGTATCAATAAAATTTAGATTTAACTTATCAGAAAGTATTTTACCCACAGTGGTTTTACCAGAACTTGGCATTCCAATTAGTACAATATTTTTCTTTTTCATAAATACCACCTTTTTTAATTTTACAAGCTCTTATCAACAATTTCAATATTTCCACCACATTTTGAAACAAAATCCACAAATTCCGGAAAAGTTACGTTCATAGCTTCAGCAGTATCAATTACAGTATTACCTTCTATATTAAGACCTGCTATAGCTAAAGCCATAACAATTCGATGGTCATAATGACCATTTAATTCACAAGCTTTTAGGTCACTGTTCCTTATTATTAATCCGTCCTCTAACTCAATTATGTCTGCACCCATTTTTTTAAGTTCTTCATACATAACTCTTATTCTATCAGTTTCTTTAAGTCTTGCTTGTTCAACATTAATCAGCCTCGTCTCACCTTCCGCAAAACATCCTGCAACAGCCATAGCGGGAAGTGCATCAGGAATAGAATTCATGTCTATTTCTTTACCTACAAGCTTATCACCTTTTATAATTATTTTATTTTCATCATATTCAACTATAGCTCCCATACTTTGAAGAATTTCCAGAACCTGTTTATCCCCTTGTGGGTCACTCATATCCAGGTTTTCTAATACAAATTCTTGACCTGAAATAGCTGCGAGAACCATAAAAAATGTAGCAGAAGAAAAATCTCCCGGTATAGCCATATTAAAAGGTTTATAGCTTTGTCCACCTTTTACTTTTATATACTTAAAATTGTCATTTTCATATTTTATACCTTGTTTATCCAGCCACCATAATGTCATTTCAACATATGGAATCTCATTTAACCGGGTAGGTATTATTTCCGTATCAGCTTCAACTAAAGGACAGTTTATCAGTAGAGATGAAAGATATTGAGATGTTATAGCATCAATCTCTGTCTTGCCTCCCTTGATTTTGCCCTTAATCACTACTGGAGCCATACCATTATTCCTGGTTGAGAACACATCAACACCCAAATTATTCATTGCTTCAATTAGAGGTTTTAATGGTCTTTTTCGAATCTGATAATCACCTGTAAAAACGGAGCATCCATCTTCTAATGCAGCTGTCATTACTCCAAACCTAAGTGTTGTTCCAGAATTCCCAACATCAATAATATTATCAGGAGTTTTGGGTTTTCCATTAAAACCTTTAACAACAAATTTATTTTCTAACATCTCAATCTCAGCACCAAATGCTCTACAAACAGCAACAGCTGATAATGCATCATTTGAAATTAGCGGGCTGTATAACTCTGACTTGCCATCAGCAAGACTGGCTATAAATAAAGCCCTGATTGTATGTGACTTTGAACCTGGTATTCTTACTTTTCCTTTAACCTCTGATTTACTAACCTTCAATAACATAATACTAACCCCTTTTATTAGTTTACGGTCAACAGTTTACGGTCAACTGTAAACTGCCAACTCCAATGATAATACACTACTTTAGATTAGTCAAATACTTTAATCAGCACCTATATTATCTTCATCCACCTGATTTCTCGGTGGAGGCGGACCAAAAAACTGAAAATAATTACAAAGTATTTTACCATTATATAGTTTCCTTTTTTTATTTGCTTTTTTACCAAAAACACGTTCGAAATTTGGATGTGAAGCTAGAATATAGTATGACCAGGTATCAAATTTTGAGAAAACCTTTCCCATATCATGATAAAGTCTTTCAACTTCATGCGAATCACCTAAACGTTCTCCATAAGGAGGATTACAAATAAAAAATCCATATTTATATCTAGAACTTACATCCTTCATATCCATTTTTTGAAGATGTATGTGATTTTCTACTCCTGCTACTTTAGCATGATATCTTGCAAGACTCATTCTTTCTTCACTTAAATCAGAGCCTTGTATTCTAAGCTCCCTATCCCATTTTTCAGAAGCAAGAGCTTCATTTCTTGCTTCCATCCATATTTTTTTAGGTATATTACTCCATGTTTCAGAAATAAATTCCCTATTAATTCCTGGAGCCACATTTAATCCTATTAAAGCAGCTTCTATCGGAATTGTCCCTGAACCACAAAATGGGTCAATAAGGACTCTGTCCTTGTTCCATCTACTTATAAGTATCATAGCACTTGCAAGAGTTTCCTTTAAAGGTGCTGCACTAACTAAAGTTCTATAGCCTCTTTTATGAAGCCCTGCACCGGATGTATCAATAGTTAAAGTAGCTATATCTTTTAAAAGAGCAACTTGTATTTTATATTTCGGACCGGTTTCTTCAAATTTTTCTCTTTTATATTTCTGTTTCAATTTTTCAACTACTGCTTTTTTTACTATGGCCTGACAATCAGAAATACTGGCAAGTTTTGAATTTATTGAACTCCCTTCCACTGGAAATTCTGCATCCTCTGGCAGCCATTCATCCCATGGTAAGGCTTTAGTACCTTCAAATAAGTCATCAAAGGATAATGCCTTGAATTCTCCTATCTTCAGCAATACTCGTTCTGCTGTGCGAAGCCATATATTTGATCTGCAAATTGCACTTTCGTCCCCTTCAAATGTTATACTTCCATTATCTATTTTCTGCTCAGTATATCCTAAGTTTTTAAGTTCTCTACCTGTTACCGCTTCCAAACCAAAAATAGTTTTTGCAATTAAATGTATTTTGGGCATATTTCCCTCCGTATCTATTCTTTATTTTATAATATCCTTGCTTATAAGAATTGTAAAGAATAATATTTTTATATTTTTTCACATTTCATCAATTATTAAAGTAAAATATAATAGTAATTTATTGAAATGTAGGAGATATTTATGGAAATTTTAATGTTAGGTTCAAAAGGCTCAAATGTGAAATTAATACAAAGCCTATTAGCTAGAATAGGTTATGACCCAGGACCAATTGATGGTGTTTTCGGCACAAGCACAAAGGAAGCCATAATTAATTTCCAAAGAAACAACGGCCTGGTTCCTGATGGTATTGTTGGCCCAGCTACATGGAATCTATTCGAAAACCTTCTTTTAGGTTATGACACTTACTATATTCAACCTGGAGATACGCTCTATGACTTAGCCAAAAAATATTATACAACAGTAAATGCAATAATAACTGCAAACCCTGGAATAGACCCAAATAGCTTAAGAGTGGGACAAAGAATAATTATACCTTACGGTATTGATGTGGTCTTTACAAACGTTGACTATACTTATGAAATCATGGAGAGAGATATAAAAGGATTAAAAACCAGATATCCATTTCTAGAGGTTGGTACAATAGGAAAAAGTGTCCTTGGAAGGAATTTGTATTCAATAAAAATCGGTAATGGCCCAAATAAAGTTATTTATAATGGATCACACCATGCTCTTGAATGGATTACCACACCATTATTAATGAAATTTATTGAAAACTTTGCAAAAGCCTACTCTACTAATTCAAAAATCAGAGGATATGATGTTAAAGATATATTTGACTCCAGCACTATTTACATAGTACCTATGGTTAATCCGGATGGAGTTGACTTGGTCATTAATGGTTTACAACCATCAAATCCATACTACAATCAATTACTACAATGGAATGATACAGGAAGGCCTTTTGGTGAAGTTTGGAAAGCAAATATAAGGGGAGTTGATTTAAATTTAAATTATCCCGCCAGATGGGACGAAGCAAAAGCTTTAGAACCAACCTTTGGAGTATATGGACCTGCGCCTGTAAGATATGCGGGGCCCTCACCTCTATCCGAACCGGAGTCAAGAGCTATGGTTAATTTCACCAGGCAGATTAATCCTAAGCTGGTTATTGCTTATCATACTCAAGGTAGAGTTATTTATTGGGAATTTTTTAATATTTATCCTCCAAGATCCAGAGAAATAGGAGAACTTTTTGCAAAAGCTACAGGTTACCTTCTAGCCTCAACTGCACCAGAAGATGCATATGCCGGTTATAAGGATTGGTTTATATTAGAATTTAATAAACCCGGTTATACAATAGAAGTTGGACTTGGAACCAACCCACTACCAATATCGCAGTTTAATACCATTTATCAAAATAATGAAGAAGTAATGCTGCTGGCACCAATAGTATGAATGGAGACAGGAGACAGGAGACAGCTTAGGCACTTCCATCTTACGGAAGTCTCCAAGCTGCTTCATGCCTCAAATTCTTTTACCCTATTCAAATATATAATAAAAATGATATAATAAAAAAAAAGTAGAAAGGAATATTCCCCTTTGAGTAATAACACAATTATTTGTAATGGCTGTATTTACTATTATATAACCTGGGACATGCGCTTTCCCAAAGGATGTAAACTATTTGGCTTTAAATCAAAGAATTATCCATCACTAATGGTTAAAACTTCTACAGGAAAACCATGTGAAAATTATATAGGAAGGTCTACTTAGAATGAACAAAAAGATCCTTTATAAAAAAGCATACCGCATTTTAGAAAACACAACCCCGCTAAAAAAAGATTGCGGAACTTTATGTAATAAAGCTTGCTGTAGTGGAGATGAAAATACAGGAATGTACCTTTTTCCTGGAGAGGAAATCCTGTTACAATCTCTTTCAGACAGTTTTGCTATAAAGGAAATAGATTCCTCCAATAAACTCCTTAATTCCGTTAAGCTAGTAGTTTGCAAAGGAAGCTGTTATAGAAAAAATAGGCCTTTGTCTTGCAGGATTTTCCCTTTAACGCCCTATATCTCAACGGATGATAAGCTTGAAATTATAATGGATCCAAGGGCAAAGTCTATTTGTCCTATAGCAAAATATTCCAGTGCTAAAGATATTGATAAATTCTTTGTTAAAAGAGTACGTAATCTTTCTCACTTTCTTCTAAGAGATAAGGATATTGAGTCATATATTTTTAATTTATCAAGAGTAATGGATGATTATCTAAAATTCTTTTTATAAAGTGTATTTGCATATGAACTCCTTACCCACTGTAATATAATCACAAAAATTAAAAATAGTCCTGCATAGCCGAATATTGGATACACAACGGATATTAAATTGGAAAATCCTAAGCTGGCAAATGGGATAATTACAGCACAAACTATTGTAGTAAGTAGCTTTGGATTCACATGAATTTTTGCATTTACTCTCTCAATGAAACAGTATCCTGATGTAACTGCTGAAACAAACATGGCAAGCCAAAGTACTACTGTATATCCACTTGCCATAGTATTACTGTATTTCTCTATAATATTAAGCAATGGCAGCTCACTGGTTACAATTTCTGGATAAAAGAAAAATATTGCTAAATTTAGAATCAAAGCTATTAAACATAATATAAAACCGCCTAAAACACCTCCAACTATACCAGTTTTTCTACTTTTAAGATAAGGAAGCAAGTTACACATAACTACTATAGACAATAAACTATTATAGCTGACATAAATCAATGAAGAAAAAAACCAATTATCTGTTATATTTTCTGTAAAACTTACAACATTGAAAACAGTGGTATCTTTGAAAATTATGATATACATCCCTACAGTTATTATTCCAATTATGAGAATAGGTGAAATGACTGCACTTAGAGTTATTACGCCTTTTATTTCTGTTAAGATAAAACACATACATAAACATGCTGTAATTATTATTCCATAAATAAATGGTATGTTGATTTTTTCATATATAATATTTGCAGCACCTGCAATCATTACACAAAAGATCGACAGCATAAAAAGTGATACTATTATTTCCATCACCATCCCTATTCCCCAGCCAAGTGTAGGAAATATAAATTCATCATAATTTTTTATTCTCTCGCTATATACTTTGTCAAGAACAATATATCCGATTACGGAAAATAGTATACCTGCAAATAAGATTCCATAAAAGCCACCCTCATAATAAGTTGAAAAAAATTGCATTATTTCCTGTCCTGAAGCAAATCCAGCTCCTATAACAGTTGTAATATAAATGCTTGCCACTTTTAATATATTTTTAAGCTCTATTGACAAAAAAACAACCCCTAACACTTTTAATAGTCTCACCAAAGACTTTATTTTATTTATATGTTTGAGTTGTTTTAAGCATTACTAAATTTAATCTAAAGGATTTTTAAATCTGTGTAATCCATTCAATCTTTTTAATCCGTGATCCCAAATAAGCTCTCTATCTCCTCCTGAGTCATCTTGCTGATAAAAGTTTCTCCAGGCTCAATTACAGAACTTATAATTTCTTTCTTTTTCTGTTGAAGTTCAAATATTTTCTCTTCTATGGTACCCTTTGTAATAAGCTTCATTACTTGTACAACATTCTTTTGACCAATTCGATAAGCTCTATCTGTGGCTTGATCTTCCACAGCCGGATTCCACCATGGATCATAGTGAATAACCATATCCGCTCCAGTCAAATTCAAGCCGGTTCCTCCTGCTTTTAATGATATTAAAAATATTTTTGCATTTCCTTCATTAAAATCCTTTACCATTTCACTTCTTGCTTCAGCTTTTGTATTTCCATCCAGATAAAAATTTTCAATCTTTTCTTTATCCAGAAAGCTTTTTATTATCTGAAGCATAGATGTAAATTGTGAGAACAATAAAATTCTGTGACCTCCATCAATCGCATCCTCGATGATTTCCTTTAATAAAATTAATTTCCCACTTTCTCCATTATAGTTGTGGATAAATAGTGCCGGATGGCAGCATAATTGTCTTAAGCGAGTTAAAGCCGCTAAAATTTTAATCTGACTTTTTGTAAATCCATTAGAAGATATCTCCTCCGCAATCTCACCTTTAGCTTTTTGTAAATATGCCATGTATATTTTTTTCTGTTCATCAGTCATATCTGCTGACATTTTACTTTCAATTTTCTCTGGAAGCTCTTTTAATACATCTTTTTTCATTCTTCTTAAAACAAAAGGTCTAATATGTTTGCTTAGTTCTATAAGTGCCTCCTGATCCTTATTTTTGATTACAGGAGATTCAAACTTCTTCACAAACTTATTATGAGAAAACAAATAGCCTGGAAGTATAAAGTCAAAAATTGACCATAACTCAGTTAAAGAATTCTCTATTGGAGTACCTGTTAATGCAAAATATCCTTTTGCTTTTATTTGTTTAACAGATTTTGCAGAAATAGTACTGGGATTTTTTATATGCTGAGCTTCATCTAAGAAGCAATAAGCAAATTTGAACTCACTGTAAATATCTATGTCCCTACGGATTAATGGATATGAAGTCACAACTATATTAGCTTCTTCAATTTCTTGTAATTGTTTATGTCTTTCTTTTTGCACTCCGGAAATTACTGTAACATTTATATTCGGGGCAAACTTTTTCACCTCATCCTGCCAATTGTAAATAAGTGAAGTAGGAGCTATAACAATGGATGGCACACTATGTTTTTCCATTTCAGACAATACAAAAGCAATAACTTGAAGAGTTTTCCCCAGCCCCATATCATCTGCCAAAATTCCACCAAATTTATATGCATTTAAAGTTTTCAGCCACTTAAATCCTATCTTCTGGTAATCTCTCAAAACACTTTTCAATTCATCCGGTATATCAAATTCCATATCCTCTGGCTCTAAAACATTTTGAACCATTTGCTTAAATGCCAAATTCCTTTTAATATGATGATCATTTGAATCTCTTAACAAACTGTCAATAAATAAGGCTCTATATTTAGGTAACTCTATCACCTTTTTTTGCAAGTCTTCCTCTGATATATCCATCTGTTCAATTATCCTGGACATATTGTGTAATTCTTTAGTATCTAATGGTATAAATGAACCATTTTTCAATCTATAAAATTTCTTTTTAATTTTAATTGATTCTAAAATCTCCTTCAATTCATCATTATCAACATTTTCTAAAGAAAACGAGAATTCTAACAGGTCTGAGGTTTCATTTAATCTTACTTTGCCAGAAAATGAATAATTATTTTTAACTGCTACATTTTTAAAAGCTTCTGAATAAAAAATTTCAGCCAATTCCTTTAGTTGATCCATCTCGTCATATATGAATTCATAAATTTTATTTTCCTCATGTAGGTAAACAAAACCCTTGTCTACCTTGAAATTGTATTTCTCAAAATATGATAATATCTTCTTTTCCTTATCAATATCTTTAATTAATATTTTTTCATCTTTTGTTTCGCTTTTCTCAAATGCTAAAAATGGATTTATAATATACTCTCCATAATTAAACTCAATTTTTGCAGAAATACCGTTTAAGTGCTTATCAAAATATACTTTCGGCTGCAGCTCCACCTTATAAAGACTGTCCTTAAAACTATCATCAATAACTACCTTACCTGTCTTCTCTACTCTGGGCAATATTTCCGAGGCAAACCTATGCTTATAATTTTGAGAAAAAACTATTTCTCTTTTTTGATTTTTCCTAAAAGCATTAAAAATAGGGTTTAAATTCTTCCATTGTTTTATGGATGGCTTATATATTTTCCCATTATAAAATATATATTCTCCATCTCTGCTTAAAGGAAACATAGTTTTAAAAGATTCTAGAGTTAATATAACATCGCTTTCCTTTTGTTGAATCTTAAAATCAAGTGGAATATCATTTTCAACTATTTCTATATTCTCAAACTCTTTATCCATAATAGTAGCTTTAAATGATTTGTTTTTGAGAATCTCTAAAATATTTTTTATATAATAATCAGATAAGTATAAAGTCTTCTTTTTAAAAGCTGATACATTATTGTATGAATAGGGATTAACATCCTCCAGCATATCCTCTGAATCATAAATGTACTCAAATAGACCTAAAATCTTTTGATCCAGCTCATTAAAGGTATGCAAATCAGGATCATATGTAAATTTCTTACCAAATACTATTTCTTGGTTTTCTCTTCTTTTTTTAATAAAATCCTTAATATCCTTTATGACATATAGTTTTTCATTTCCAATTTTACATTCCACACTGGAAAATGTTCTGCTATTTATAACACTTAGAAT
>CAYYEC010000020.1:11961-12357 GCA_964470745.1 uncultured Eubacteriales bacterium
TCTTCCTTGGTATTATTATCTGATATATTTTCAAACTCTGAAAAAATACTCTCAACTGCAAGCCTGTTTTTGTCTTTTAAAAATATGGTATTATTGTACTTTTGTTGAAGAGCTTTAAGAACAGCCACAATGTGTTTACAATATCCATAATAGCTGTGGAATGCAGGACAATCACAAAATGCATTTTGAACTCTTCCAAAATCATTTGTCTCTACACCCACATTATAAACATCATTTCCCCACACAGTTGCGACAAACATTTCTTCTTCTTCATCATATCCAAGATTATGAACTCTGTAATTTAAAAAATACATTCTGCCTCTTTGATATGTCGCGCTATCTGTAGCTCCTAACTTAATATCATCTTCTGATATCTGAAAATATTGCATATTTACT
>CAYYEC010000020.1:12367-17255 GCA_964470745.1 uncultured Eubacteriales bacterium
TATTTACTCCTAATAAATAATTATTAATAATAATTATCATATCAAAATCATATGATTAGTCAAGGTTATTGAATTCTATTGCAAATATTTATAATATATGTTTTTCAATAATCCTTTTATATTTGTAATTTAAATTTTGTAAAATCATATTACTTAATTCATATGTTATATTATTCTTACATAAAAAATTTGTCTCTACATGTATACAATATTAATTTTTATTTGTTTAGGTCATCAATTAAATTCTTACGAGTTACTCTTACGCCTTCTTCTTTATCAAAGGATTTCTTGGAAACAGTTATTCCTGCATATTCTCCATTTTTCACTACATAATAGTCATACTCATCCTTAGGAATAAACTCAACCTTCATTGTACCTGGTGCTTTTTTTAATGTATAAGTAAAGGTTATTTCTGGAGTTCCAACTGGATTTGCATCAGGAACTACTTTATTAATTGTTACTCCAATTAGTCCTTGATAGTATTTTCTGAAAAGTGAGTCATCAGCTTTTTTATCATTGAATGTGAATTCATCGTTATCCTTATTCTCTTCATCAGTTTTTATAGCAGAAGTATCAACTTCTCCATCCATATTGACAACAACCCTGGAAACATCATTAATATTTACTATATAAGCAAACACCTCAATAATTTCTTCTAATGGTTTATCGATAAACGTTAATGAACTCTCTTCCAAGGTAAATACTTCATTTCCGCCATCCATCATAGCATATATTTCCTTGTCCTTTACTTTCTCATTTCCAAGGAAAATTTTATATACCTGATCATTAGTTGCAAATCCTAGAGCATATTTGGGATTTTTCAAACCATATTGCTCCAAATCCGTTGGGTTGTCTTTTACAAAATTCATAACTGAAAAAGCTGAAACAGCGTCCAACATTGGTGCTATGTCAGATAAATCAGCATTGTATTTTATAGGGTAACTTAGACTCCAATTACCATCACTTTCCTTTTTAGCAGTAAAAACATTGCTGCCTGCTCTATCCATAGACAAAACATTTATGTCGTCAGAAGTTAGTGTGTATAATGTTTTATCTCTAATATTATTTTTCTTTACATCCAATTTTTCACCGGTATACGAACCTATGGTATATACTTTATTACTATCAGCCGTTTTTACATAATATCCGCCCTTTGTTGGGGTTTGATTTCCCAATTCCAAGGTGTGTGTACTACTATCAGCCATTTTTATAGATACTTTGGAAGGTTTATCCAAACCATATTGGTTAAGGTCTGATGGTTCTTCTTCAATTAGTTTCTCGGCAGTTAAAGAAGATACATTCCACGCTATACTATCAATTGCACTGGCATCTACCTTTAAATCATCAGGTTTTATAACCTGCCACACTTTTTCCTTTTGAGTTTCCTCTACTTTCTCACCATCTTTGTCTACTTCTACTACTTTGTCTACCTCTACTTGATTAAAGACAAATTCACCTTCATTATTTATAATTGATATTTCCTGAATATCATCCTTAGTCACATCAATAATCTTTATAACTTCATTTTCATTTGCTGAAGTATCATCTTCTTTTTTGAATTTTTGGGTCACAAAGTAGGCACCAATTAAAAGTCCAAGAACTACTATAAGAATAATAGCATTTCTGTACAATCTCATAGATGTCTCCTCCTCATCCATACATATATACCAAAGCCTAGAATCAATAATGGTAATACAATTACTACAGATAAAGCTGTTAAATTAGATTGCAGTGCAGTCATCTCAAGGGTTTTTGTTTCATATGTCTTAGCAGCTATATATACATCATCCTTCATTTGATATATCCAGCTTAGGGAGTTGAAGAAGAAGTATAGACCATTTTGTGTTTGGTTTTCTATCATGCTGTCAGAAATAAAGTCACTATCTCCCATTACTATTATTTTACTTACAGCCTTTCCACCCTTATTTTCAACAGCAACTGCTAAATCCATTACCCCTTCTATATCCTGTACAGATTTATCAACTTGCTGTCCAACAGCCTTATCACTTGTTCTAATCAGAGAAGTTGACTCTAGCCAATCTTTAGTATTTTTCAAAATATTGACACTTCTTGATTTTGATAATAGCATCTTAAATTTATCAGTATCTAAAGCACTGTTTATAGAATTACTTACAATTTCTGGTATCAACTGTGAAGGCTGACCTTTTATAAACATATTCTGATCATTTTCAGCAACAATGTCATAGTCCAATGATATATTATATTTCTCTAAAACTTCTTCAAACCTAGTAAGTTCTACAGCACTTGAAGGTGAGTCAAATAAAAATATAGCATTACCACCATTTGTAAAATAATCATCAATCTTTTGTCTCTCATCCTCAGTAATATCTGTTTTTGGATCTATAATAATCAGCATTTGCGCATCTTCAGGAATTTTATCAACTGTAGAAATATTTATTCCTTTTACATCGAAATTATTTCTTTCCAAAGTCTGAGACAAATACTTATATTCTGTTGTATAATCTTTTTCTGAATGACCTTCTGTAAAATAAACAGCTGGTGTAGTATCTGCTGAAACATATTTTATTGCACCGGTAAATGCCTGCTCAGCAGTAGAACCAGTTACTCTATACTGGAAGGTCTGCTGATCAAATTCCTGCGCAAAAAGATCACTTGTTGTAAGTTGTTTAAATTTATCTCCTGACTTTACAATAAAATCACCCTTTTGGATTTGCTTTACGTTATCCGGGTCCAGCTCATTAATGAAGCTTGGATTTTTATCCGGATCAATGTATTCTACATTAATTTTATCGTATTTATCATACTGATTTAGAAACTCAACAACCTTATCATATTCTGTATTAATCTTTGATTCATCAAACAATCCATATATGGTTACATCTTTATTTAAATCCTTTAATACTTCTTTAGTTTTATCTCCAATTGTATAAAGCTTGTTTGGTGTTAAATCAAATTTCATACCAGTAGCATTTACCAATAAATTTACAACTACTGCAATTGCAATTACTACAGCTGTTAAAATTATTGAATTTGTACCATATCTTAAACTTCTGCTTTTTAAAAGCCTCTTAAACATATTTTTCACATTATCCATTTCTATCACCCCTGACTCCAGCGTCTTTTATCTATTACTCTGATTGTTAGGAAAATAAACACTGCTGCAAAACTCAAATAATATATAATTGAACCTAGATTTAGGATTCCATTATTAAAATCTTCATATCTTGATAATAATGAAAACCAATTTAGTATTTTAGCTGCAAAGCCCCCAACAAAGCCGGCTATTGGCTCAACAATCCATATAAAAAGTAATGATACAAAACTTATAACAGCAGCTACAACTTGATTTTCCGTAAGTGAAGAAGCAAAAACTCCAATTGAAATAAATGATGCTCCTAAAAGTATAAATCCAATATATCCGCCAACAATAGGAGCTAAATCAGGCTTTCCAAATATAAACAAAACTATTGGGAATATAAAAGTTATAGCGGTCATTACAAGAAAAACAAATAAAGTTGCTAAAAATTTACCTACCACAATACCTGATAAACTAACAGGAGAAGTCACAAGCAAAACCTCAGTTTGATTTTTTCTATCCTCTGCAAGAATTCTCATAGTTAATATAGGTACAATAAACATCAAAATAAAGCCCATTGTTGATAATACATTATTAAATTCTGCAACTCCATAGCTAAGGTTTGATAATAAAAAGAATATTGAAGTAATGAACACAAACAATCCAATTAAAACATATGCTATTGGAGAATAAAAGTATGCTTTTACTTCTCTCATAAATATTGCCATCATGTTATATGACCTCCTTCTCTTCGGTTGTAAGCTGTAAGAATATATCCTCCAATGACAAATCAAGAGATTTTAATTCAAGAATAGGATATCCTAATTTAGCTAATTCAAAGAATATGGGCCTTCTTACATCAACATCTTTAGCTGCTTCTATAACATATTCTGTAACATCGCCTTCACTTTTCTTTGTTGCTTCAATGTATTTAACTCCATATATTTCTTTTATAGCATTTGTAACAGAACCTGAAGAACCTGCTATTTTAATTGTAAATTTCGAATAAGAGCCCATGCTCTTGGAAAGATTTTCTGGAGTGTCTATAGCAGCAATCTTACCCTTATTAATAATTACTACCCTTTCACAAACTGCACTAACCTCCGGCAAGATATGAGAGCTGAGAATTATAGTATGCTCCTTACCTAAAGCCTTTATTAATTTTCTTATTTCAATAATTTGTTTTGGGTCAAGACCAACTGTAGGCTCGTCCAGTATCAGAACACTTGGACTGCCAACTAAAGCCTGAGCCAACCCCACCCTTTGTTTATAACCTTTTGATAAATTCTTTACAAGCCTGTCTTTTACATGAGTAATTTTCACAAGGTCCATAATATCATCTAATTGACTTTTACGATTTTTCTTTTCAACCAACTTCAAATCACTAACAAACTCCAGATACTCTGATGCAGTCATATCCATATAAAGTGGTGGAAGTTCAGGCAAATAGCCAATTCTTTTCTTAACTTCCATAGGATTTTCCATGATATCGTACCCTGCTACTTTAATAGTACCTGAAGTAGATGGTAAGAAACCTGTTATAATATTCATAGTAGTAGATTTCCCTGCACCGTTTGGTCCCAGGAATCCAAGAATTTCACCTTTTTCAACAGTAAAATTAATGTTATCTACCGCTTTTATTTGACCATAGGTTTTAGTCAAATTTTGTATTTCTATCATATTGTTCCCCCCTGCCTTTCTGTCAAATGATCAATGTTCACCTATTTTGTCCACTCTCTATTATGATGAAAACTTTTTAATAAATTGTGAACAAATTGTAACAAATCTACTTTATTATATAAGTTTTTAAATAAGTATTCAATAATGAAT
>CAYYEC010000021.1:0-6847 GCA_964470745.1 uncultured Eubacteriales bacterium
ACACCCTAACTACGGATAATTTTAATAATGACTATGCAGATTTTTCAGTTCTAAAAAAAATTTATTTTAAACATATGAATAATTCTCCGTATTCGCTTAGTGATAAGGAATTATGTAAAAGAATTAAAAAATATCTGGAGTTGTCTAAGATAATGTACTATGAGACAGAAAATGGAGTTTATGCGAAAAAAGAAGATATAGAATTGCTAAATGAAATTTTTGAGAATTTTGACCCCGAAAAATATTATTCAACAAAGGAAATTGAAAAGTTTGATTTAGTTAGCAAAAAATATATTATTAAAAGTTTAATAAAGTATACTGAGAGTATCTTATATAAGGGTAAATACTATTTTCCAAAAGAAGACATAGATTACTTCGTAAAACTAAAAAGGATAAGTGTTAGTCTAAGTAAAATTCAAAAAAAATACGGATTCAATAAAATGCGTTCTATACAAATAATAATAAAAGATATAAAACAACAGAGAGTAAATCTTACAATTATTCCTCCTCATGAATACCCATTTAATTCAGGAATGATAGTTAGCTTTCATGATGCTAAAAAATTAATTAGAGCTATTAGAATAAAAATTGGGTTAGAAAAAATGAAAGATAAGGAACCATTTGAAAGATTTAATTTCTTAATAAAAGATATAGAGATACAGAATAAAATAGCTATAAGTAGTTTTATCGATTTCTGTGATTTTGCTAAACAAAGATATGCTACTCGTAAAGAAGTAGATGCTATTATTCTTGCACATGTGAGAATATATAAACTATTATCATTACTCTTATATAAAAGGATTGAGAAATATAATCCAATAGAATTACAGGATTTAGTTATTAGATTACACCAAATTGATAATTTCTACAAAATAGATGAAATTGAGTTTCATTTTTACTTAATTTTTATTGGTAAAAAGTATCCCAATACTAAAGTAAATACTGCAATTAGTCAAAGGAAAAGAAAATTATCTAGTATTCCTAAGTCATATACAAGAGATCAATGGTATTCATTTCAAGCAATTTTGTTTGAAAAAATTAGTGATAAAGAAAATTTAAAAAATATTATTGAAAATAGAAGGCTAGCAATGACCTGGTTATATTGTGCATTACACTACGTTACTGCTTGGAGAGCAGGGGATTTATTCGATATTCCAAACCCAGATCTAAAAATAATTGGATTTAATGATGGAAACGACTTCATATCAAGTCCTAATATTTTTAGCCAATTTACAGATTTAATGGGTGAATATATATGTGAGAATATAAGAACTAAATTAGATAGTCTTGAAATCAAATCAAATAAAAACAAAGAAAATTTAAAATTTATTGTAGGGAAGAGTAAGTTGAAAGTAATGGGCTTTCTCCTAGCTTTATGTGAAGCTCATAGGCAGATTGATCCAGATATTCGATATAAGAAAAAATTATTAATTCGTGGGAAGACAGTTGAAAGGGATAATCATATAAAGCTATTTGGAGATGATTACAAAGAAATATTCCAGGAGTATCACTTTTGTAATTCTATGGCTACAACTACTCATCTAAAGATAATTCAAGAAGGTGGTGGAAACTTAGGCCTTTATCTTTCTTCTGTAATGAGAGCACATAAGACTCACTTTAATATACCATCAAGAGTTACAGCAGATATTTATGTTTCCCAGGGATATTTAAATAATGATAATAAATTAGACAAAATAACTTTTAATCTATTAGAAAGAGAAGTATTTAGTTTTGCAGCTTATAAACTTTTATATATTTATAATAATAACTTCAAGAATATAAATTATGAAGAGCAGACAAAAAGAATAAATAAGTTAAATTTATCTCCTATTCAGATAGAGAGCTTTTCAAAAAGTATAATTGAACATAAAAATGAAATAAACCAAGTTATTGATAACATAATTATTTCTGGACAAATTGATATAATAAGGAATACGATAATTAGAATTTCTTTTGGTGCAGATCCTGGTAAAGATATACATACTATATGCTTATTAAAAGCATTTTTAAATAGTGGAATAGATGAAAACTTTATTAGTTTTAAGGCGAATGATCAACAGATTAATTGTTTATTTCCTTTTGTAGATAGTTGTATAGGATGTCCATACATTATTGCTGAAAAATACTTCCTAATTGAATTGCGTGGAAAAATTGAAAAAACTATCAAAAATATATCAAATAATCTTACCAAACGAGATACTCTTAGGTATAGTTACTTATTTGATATATATAAAAACATTATAAAAGAAGCAGTTGACATACTTGGAAAAGAAAAAGTGAAAATATATATTGATAAGGAATTAATAAATAAGTTAAGGCTATATGAAAAGCGAATATTAAATTAATATATATTTTTTTAAGAAGGAAGAAAAGATAATTAATTATAACAAAAAAATTGAAAATTCCCAAATTTCAATAAACGAAGGAATTAGTTTTACTTTGGAAGATAATTTTGAGTATATGAAAAAATATTATAATTTTCAGAATTGTGGAGTTATTATCAATCAGACTTCATTTACTTATGATGAATGGAGAATTGGAGATGGTATGAGAACTTTGCCTTTAAGTTTTAATTTTAATGAAATTCTTTTTAAGTCTGAAAAGAAAAAAGATAGATTTACATTTGATTTTGACTATTTTATATCTGCAGTTAAATGTATTACATTAATATTTCTTGAGAAATATTGAAGATTTAATTAGAAACAGAAATAAAATATTAAATTTTGAAAATTGCTTAAAATTAGAAATGGAAAAATTGCGTACTATCGCTAGACAAAATGCAAAAATATTAAAAGAGCATCTTATAGATTATGGTAAATAAAAATGTTTATTATAAATATATTTAATTTAGTTATTATAGGAGACTAACTATGAATAAAAATAGCATGAAAAATCCTAAAGGAGCAGGTAGAAAGCAGAAGTATTCCACAGAACAATTACTTAATATATTAGATTCTTTTTTAATTCATGAGTATTATGATGAAATAAATTATAGCATTTTAGCAAGGTATGCAGAGGAAAAATTAGCGTTTTATGGAATAAGATATTATCATTTTTCAAACAATGTTGAGGTTACTAATAAGATTAATGATTTAAAAAAAAGTAGAAAACACAAATATGTGTCTAGAGAATTATTTGAATTTCAAAATGTAGATATAGATACGTTTTTAGATTTAATTGGTCAGAAAAAGAATATAATTTTTTTAAAAGAAAAGTTATGTCAACTTCAGTTGGGGCAATTAGAAATGTATAATAAAATGGTTCAAATAGAGACAGAAAATAGGAAACTTGAGAATGAACTTAAATTTCTTAAGAACCAAAATAATGATTTAAATCATGAATTAAATAAATATAAATCGTTAAGTTCTAGTTTAGTCAAAAAAATTAATTTATTAAAGTGTGCTATTAATGTAGAAAATCATTTTGAAGTTATTAAGTATATTTGGAACAATACATATCTTGAATCTAGTGATGTTACTGAACAGTATCTTATGATATAAAAAAATGTAGACTTATTGTTGAAAAAGATATAGAAGATATAGACATAGAAAAAAACTCTATTGTTAGATCTAAGAGCGAAAATAGTAGTAATATTAAGTTAGTATTAGATAAAAAGATGTATGGAAAATTAGAAACTAATGTAGAAAATGGTATCAAAGATATTAATTTAGAGGATGTTTCTGTCGATGACATTGATGAATTGCTAAAAGATTAATAATGAAATATTAGGAGGAAAAGCATATAATGAAGAGTTTTAGAAAAGAAATATGGCTTGAAACAAAACAACGTCGAGAATTAATTAATTTAACGCCAAATATAAATTTAATACTTAAAGAGAGTGGAATAAGGGAAGGGTTTCTTCTATGTAATGCTATGCATATTACGGCTAGTATATTCATTAATGATGATGAAGGAGGATTACATTCAGATATAGAACATTGGCTTGAAAAGTTAGCGCCTGAAAAACCTTACGATCAATATGCTCATAATGGATACGAAGATAATGCTGATGCACATTTAAAGCGCACAATTATGGGAAGAGAGGTTGTTGTAGCAGTGACAAATGGGAATTTGGATTTAGGCCCATGGGAACAGATATTTTACGGCGAGTTTGATGGTAAAAGACGCAAAAGAGTATTAGTTAAAATAATTGGTGAATAGTCTTTTAACAATTTATTATATTTAATTTCCTTTATTAGCTGAAATAACTCTATTTTTTTAACTTGTGGATTATTAATGATGATGAGAGTGGATTGCATAGAGATTTTGAAAGGTTTTTAGAAAAGCTTGCTCCTGAAAAACCCTATGAACAATATGACCATAATGGTTTTGAAGACAATGCGGATGCACATTTGAAACGGACAATTATGGGAAGAGAAGTGGTAGTGGCAGTTACCAATGGACAATTAGATCTAGGACCATGGGAGCAGATATTCTACGGAGAATTTGATGGTAAAAGACGAAAACGTGTTCTGGTAAAAATTATCGGAGAATAAAAAATTTCTTAGTTGAAATAATAAAAAAGTATTAATATTTATTGTAAAAAATATAAGTTAGTTTTATAAAGGATGTAAGGTTAAGAATGAAATGACAAATATTCTAAATTTTTATAACGAAATAGAAAACCATTTATTGAGGGATGAGAAACCTTCAGAGTTTTTAAATAAAGCTCTAAAGGATAATAAAGCTTTTGAAGTATATCCATTTTCTTTACTTGGACATCTGACTAAAATAGAGCAAGAATTGAAATATCATCCAGAAGGAAATGTATGGAGCCATATTATGCTGGTTGTAGATAATGCTGCAAAAAGAAGAAATCAAAGCTGTGACGAGAAAGTATTTATGTGGGCAGCGTTATTGCATGATTTAGGTAAACTAACGACAACGAAATTGAGGCGTGACCGGATTACCTCATACAATCATGATACTGAAGGGGAAATACTTTGTAAAAAGTTTCTCACAGAATTTAATCTTAATGAAGAATTCATTGATAAAGTATCCAAATTAGTTAGGTGGCACATGCAACCTCTCTTTGTTATAAAAGGATTACCTTTTGCAGATATAAAAAAAATGCTGTCAGAAGTTCCATTAGAAGAAATTGCGCTTTTAGCACTCTGTGATAGATTAGGCAGAGGAGAAATGGATAAGGGAAATATTATTGAAGAAGAGAACAATATAAAGGAGTTTATATCCAAGTGTTTACATTTTACACAAGATAAGATTCATGTATGACTATGATAGAGTCAGGATATAAAGAATATAAATATATTTATCACTAGGTTAACGTTTTTTGCATATAGTGTATAGAGATACTTTTTAAAGTTTCTATTATTAAAAACAAATCCTCAAGAAGGAAAACTATTGCGATTTTCGTAATGGTTTTCTATCTTGAGGATTTTTTTAAAAAATAAAAATAAAAAAATTTTATATTTTGAGTTTTTCTGATATAATTATAAATAATGTATTTTCAGGAGTGTTTAAAAATGATAAATTTATATATAATTGCAAACAGGGGGAATAATAAAGATGCTATCAAAAGAGATTTTGGTAAAAAATAAGTCTGGACTTGAGTCAAAAGTAGCTGCTAAGTTTATACAGAAAGCATCCAATTACAAATCAAGTATTTGGATTGAAAGAGATGAAAGAAAGGCAAATGCCAAGAGTTTATTAGGTTTACTTTCATTAAGTATTGGAAATGGATCAAGAATAGTTTTGATTACTGAAGGAATAGATGAAGAGACTGCAATGAAAGAATTGGAGGAGTATATAAACTCTGGTATGACTGAAGAATTCTAATTGTTTATAGAAAAAGAGTTGTTTATAAACAACTCTTTTTCTATAAAGGCAATTAACTACTAGTAAAGGCATGATTTTAAATGTTTGATATAAATGAAGAATTGAAGAAGCTGCCGGATAAACCAGGGGTTTACTTAATGTTTGATGAGAATAATCAAATTATTTATGTTGGCAAAGCTATTGTTTTAAAAAACAGAGTTAGACAATATTTTCAACAGTCATCAAAGAAGAATCCAAAAGTCAGAGCAATGGTATCAAACATTAGAAAGTTTGAATATATTATTACAAGCTCAGAGCTGGAGGCTTTAATCCTTGAATGTAATCTTATAAAAAAGCACAGACCTAAATATAATGTTTTAATGAAGGATGATAAAAGTTATCCATACATTAAAGTAACAATGAATGAGGATTATCCACGTATCTTCATGTCTAGAAAGCTTCTAAAAGACGGAGCAAAGTATTTTGGTCCATATTCAAGTGTGACTTCTGTAAAAGAAACTTTAGACCTTATTAGAAAGCTTTTCCCAATAAAGTCTTGTAATAAGGTATTTCCCAGGGATATTGGAAAGACGAGGCCATGTCTGAATTATCATATTTATAACTGCATGGGACCTTGCAGTGGAGATGTTAATAAGGCTAATTATAGAAAGATGATGAAGGATATTTGTGGCTTTTTAAATGGTAAACATGAAGAAGTGATTAAAAATCTCGAAATGCAGATGCAAGAATTTTCAGATAAATTGGAGTTTGAAAGGGCAGCAAGCCTGCGTGATAAGATAAATGGCTTAAAACACATTGCAGAAAAACAAAAAGTCCTATCTACAACTATGGAAAATCAGGATGTAATAGCTTTTGCGAAGGGGGATACTGACTCTTGCATTCAAGTGTTCTTTATAAGAAGTGGTAAACTAATAGGCAGAGAGCATTTTATTTTCGAGAATACTGTGGATGTTGAGAATCGGGAAATAATGGCATCCTTTGTTAAGCAGTTTTATAATTCTGCTGCATATGTACCAAATAATATCTTATTACAAGAAGATATTGATGAAAT
>CAYYEC010000021.1:6857-9988 GCA_964470745.1 uncultured Eubacteriales bacterium
TATGAAATCAAAATAATAGAAAGATGGCTAAGTGATAAGCGAGATTCGAAGGTTCATATTAAAGTACCGAGAAAAGGTGAGAAACTTGAGCTTATAAATATGGTTTCCCAAAATGCATTAGCGGCACTGAACCAGTATAAAGAAAATATAAAGATTAAAGACAGTTTTACTAATGGCTCTATAAAAAAGCTAACTGAAATACTTAAATTAGACAATGAAGCAAGGAGAATAGAAGCATATGATATATCCAATACTGGAGAATCTGAAATTGTAGCATCTATGGTGGTGTTTGAGGATGGAAAACCCCAGAGAAGTGATTATCGTAGATTCAAAATAAAATCTGTTGAAGGTCAAAATGACTACGGTTCTATGCAAGAAGCTGTATACAGAAGGTTAAAAAGACTTATAAGAAATGATAATGACACAAATAGTGAATTTATAAGAAGTATTCAGAATGACAGTTTTTCAAAAACTCCAGATTTAATATTGGTTGACGGAGGAATTGGTCACGTAAACTCTGTTAATGAAGTTTTAAAAGAATTATCGCTAAATATTTTAGTGGTGGGGATGGTTAAAAATAATAAACACAGGACTCGTGGCTTAATATATAAAGGAAATGAAATTGACCTTTCGAAGGATATTGAGTTATTAAGATTTATTACTGCTATTCAAGATGAAGCTCATAGATTTGCAGTTGAGTATAATAGGAAATTACGGGATAAACGGTATAAACAGTCTGTTTTAGATGAAATCAAGGATATCGGACCAAAAAGGAAGAAAATTTTAATGAAGCACTTTGGTTCGATAAAAAAAATTAAAGAAGCAAGAGTTGAGGATTTAGTTTTGGTTGAGGGAATAAACAGAGCGACAGCGGAAAAAATCGTAGATTTTTTCAGGTAATAGATAAGAGGACATAGGCAATAGGAAAAGATGTGTCATCCGGACACGTTTTTTGAAGCATAATTCCCATTGGCCCATAACCTACTGCCTTTCACCCAAATATAGAGGAGCTAACAAATGTCAATATACGCAATATCCGACCTTCATCTTGCCATTAGCATAGATAAGCCTATGGATATTTTTGGTGGAAGATGGATGAATTATATGGAAAAACTTAAAGAAAACTGGATGAATACCGTAGGTGAAAATGATTATGTAATTATTCCCGGAGATATTTCCTGGGCTACATATTTAGAGCAAGCAATTAAAGATTTTCGATTTATTGAATCGTTGCCAGGTAAAAAAATAATATCAAAGGGTAACCATGATTATTGGTGGACTACAAAAAGTAAATTAGATGAGTTTTTAAATATGAACTTATTAAAATCTATAAGCTTTATGCATAATAATAGTTTTATTATTGAAAACTATATTTTATGTGGCACAAGGGGCTGGAAATGTCCAGGAGAAGATAGTTTTAATGCTGAAGACAGAAAAATATATAATAGAGAATTGCAAAGATTGGAATTATCGTTAAAAAGTATAAAAGAAAGAGATAAAGAAATAATAGTTGCTATGCACTATCCACCTTTTAATACAAAAGACGATTATTCTCAAATGATTCAAATTATGAAGGATTATAACGTGGGAACATGCCTTTTTGGTCACTTACATGGAGAAAGTGCTAAAAATGTATTTTCAGGAGTAAGAAATGGAATAGAATTCAAGATAATTTCAGCAGACTTGTTAGGTTTTAGTCCTATAAAAATTAAATAGATTTTTTTTCAACCTTTTTGTTGGACTTTGATATTTATTATGTTATAATAAAATGGTTTATTTATGTAAAATAGGACGATTGGCAATAGGCAATATGTAATAGGGATTTTACTAGCGAACATAAAAAAATATATATCAGGCTTTTTTATAAATTTAGAGTAATTAGCGTATTAAACAATAGCGCAATAATATAAAATTAAATAGTGGGAGGATTCATAATAAAATGAATGTTAAAGTAGAAAATATTGAAAAAAATGTTGTTCAGCTTGAGATAGAAGTTGATGCGGCAAAGTTTGAAGAAAGCATGAAAAAAGCGTTTGTAAAGAATGCAAAGAGATTTAATATACCGGGTTTTAGAAAAGGTAAAGCACCAAGAAATGTTGTTGAAAGATATTACGGAGAACAAGTGCTTTATGAAGATGCAATAAACTTTGCATTTCCTGAAGCTTATGATAAAGCAATTGAAGAGAATGACCTTCATCCTGTAGAAAGACCTGAAATTGATATTAAACAAATAGGTAATGGTGAAAACCTAATTTTTACTGCTAAAGTAACAGTTAAACCTGAGGTTGAATTAGGCGGATATTTTGGTGTGGAAGTTAATAAAATAGAAGCAAATGTAACAGATGAAGATGTTGAAAAGGAATTAAATTCTGTTGTAGAGAAAAATGCAAGGTTAATTACCATAGAAGATAGGGGAATTGTATCTGGAGATACTGCTATAATTGATTTTGAAGGTTCAATTGATGGTGAAGTTTTTGAAGGTGGAACAGCTACTGACCATAGCTTGGTAATCGGATCAAATACTTTTATTCCTGGATTTGAAGATCAATTGATTGATGCAAAAGCAGGTGACGATCTTAATGTAAATGTAAATTTCCCAGAAGATTATGGTAAAGAAGAATTAGCTGGAAAACCTGCATTATTTAAGGTGAAAATAAAAGAAATCAAACAAAAAGAACTGCCAGAAGTGGACGATGAATTTGCTAAGGATGTTAGTTAATTTGATACCTTGGATGAATATAAAGCTGATTTAAAGAAAAAATTAGTTGAAAAATCTGAAACAAGAGTAAAAAATGAAACTGAAGAAAGTGTAATTAATAAGGTAGTTGAAAATGCGAATGTAGAAATACCAGAAGTTATGATTGAAAAGCATATTGATTCTTTAGTTAGAGATTTTGATATGAGACTTCGTTATCAGGGCTTGGATTTAAAGCGTTATCAGGAAATGATGGGAATGGACGATACTACATTTAGAGGTCAATTCCAGAAGAGAGCTGAAAATGAAGTGAAAACTCAATTAGTTCTTGAAAAAATATCTAAAGAGGTAAATGTTGAAATTTCCGATGAAGATTATGAAGAAGAAGTTAAATTAATGGCAAAAAATTATAATCAAAATGATGAAGAATTTAAGA
>CAYYEC010000021.1:9998-17084 GCA_964470745.1 uncultured Eubacteriales bacterium
CATTTAAGGGCTGAAGATATAGAATATATTAAAGAGAATTTGAAAATCAAAAAAATTATTGATTTATTAGTTGAAAAGGCGAAACTTGTTTAGTTTATTAAATATGTTATGCTAAAGAAATAATATAGAGTACCTATAATGGGTATCAAGTTTATTAAAGAATAGTTTATATTGTTTAGGAAATGGGAAACAATATAATATAATTTTGATATAATAAGTAAATTGGAAGTATTAATAAACTTATATTGAGGAGGATAAAATATGGCGTTAGTTCCAATAGTTGTAGAACAAACAAATCGAGGAGAGAGATCCTACGATATATATTCAAGATTATTAAATGATAGAATTATTATGTTGAGTGATGAGGTAAATGATGCAACTGCAAGTTTAGTTGTTGCTCAGATGCTTTATCTTGAAGCAGCTGATCCAGATAAGGATATCCAATTATACATAAATAGCCCTGGAGGTTCTGTTACTGCAGGATTTGCTATATATGATACAATGCAGCATGTTAAATGTGACGTATCAACAATATGTGTTGGTTTAGCAGCTAGTTTTGGAGCTTTCCTACTTGCTTCAGGTACAAAAGGAAAAAGATTTGCGCTACCAAACAGTGAAGTTATGATTCATCAGCCTCTTGGTGGTGCTAAAGGTCAGGCTACTGATATAAAGATACATGCTGAATGGATTTTAAAAATTAAGCATAAGTTAAACACTATTTTAAGTGAAAGAACTGGCCAGCCTTTAGAAAAAATTGAAAGAGATACTGAAAGAGATTTCTTTATGCATGCGCAAGAAGCTAAAGAGTACGGATTAGTAGATGAAGTAATGGTAAGTAGAAAATAATTGGGATTAAAAAAGTATGTATTGAAGCATTAAAAATAAGTAATTCTTTTATTAGTTTTAATACTTACTCATGTGTTTTATTAGTCCCTGAATGAGGTGGAAAAATGTCCAGATATGAAGACAAAAAGCAGTTGAAATGTTCTTTCTGTGGAAAAACTCAGGAGCAAGTCAAGAGATTGGTTGCTGGTCCTGGTGTATATATATGTGACGAGTGTATTGAACTTTGCTCTGAAATTATAGAAGAAGAATTTGAAGAAGCAAAAGTTGATACGCAATTAAATGAGATTCCCAAGCCTATAGAAATCAGGGAAATACTTGATCAATATGTTATTGGTCAGGAGGCAGCTAAAAAAGCCTTAGCTGTTGCTGTATATAATCACTATAAAAGGATTAATACTGAAGTTAGAACCGGAGACGTTGAACTGCAAAAGAGTAATATTTTAATGCTGGGGCCTACAGGGTCAGGTAAGACATTACTCGCTCAAACTCTGGCTAGGATTTTAAATGTGCCTTTTGCTATAGCAGATGCCACATCTCTTACTGAAGCCGGATATGTAGGCGAAGATGTAGAAAATATACTATTAAAGCTTATTCAATCTGCTGATTATGATATTGAAAAAGCTGAAAGAGGTATTATTTATATTGATGAAATCGATAAAATAGCTAGAAAATCTGACAATCCTTCAATTACGAGAGATGTTAGTGGTGAAGGAGTTCAGCAGGCTCTTTTAAAGATTTTAGAAGGTACAATTGCATCTGTTCCTCCTCAAGGAGGAAGAAAGCATCCGCATCAGGAGTTTATTCAGATAGATACTACAAATATATTATTTATTTGTGGTGGTGCTTTTGATGGAATTGAAAAAATAATTCAGAATCGTATAGGTAAAAAGTCTCTGGGCTTTGGCGCTAAGATTGAGAGTAAGAAGGATAAAGAACTCGGAGAAATAATAAAAGAAACCTTGCCACAGGATTTATTGAAATTTGGGCTAATTCCAGAATTCATCGGAAGACTTTCTATGATAGTAACACTGCGTTCTCTTGACAGGCAAGCTTTGATTAATATATTAACTGAGCCAAGAAATGCACTTGTTAAGCAATATCAAAAACTATTTGAAATGGATGATGTTATTCTTGAATTCGAAGGTGAAGCTCTTCAATCAATTGCAGATAAAGCTATTGAGAGAAACACAGGAGCACGTGGATTAAGGGCCATAATTGAAGAAACAATGGTAGATGTTATGTATGATATTCCATCATCTACTAATGTTGAGAAATGCATTATTAATAAGGAATGTATTGAGAAAAAATCAGCACCTGAACTTATTATAAATGAGAATAAAAAACCCTTAAAAAAGCCTTCAAAAAGGGCCAGAGTTAAAAGAGAATCTGTGTCCTGAAATTTAAAATAAATGGCAGAAAGGAACTGGGTAATTCAGTTCCTTTTTCTATTAACATCTAACATATACAATAAGATACATGTATGTTAATATTTTAACGAAAAAAAGTAATAACTTTCCTGAAGATTTTAGTTGTCTAGAAGATTAATTATTTGATAGAATGTATTTGATTGAAAAATAATTTTTAGAAGGATATTGATATGAAAAACAAAAAAATATATAGAAATAAAATATTTTTGAGATTTTTAATATCTTACATTTCTGTATTACTTGTACCAATACTTATTGGTATTTATTCATATAATGAAGCTTTAAATGTAGTTGGAGAGGACGTAAAAAATAATACTTTAAATATACTTGCACAAAGTAGAGATAATACTGATAGGGATTTAAAAGAAGTAGAAAATATGATTGCCAGATTGTCTTTAAACAGCAGACTTAATGATGCTTTAGAACAAAGAGTTAATATAGATGAAAATAATTTTTTATTAAAACAATTAACTGATGAATTAGCATCTAACATACTAACTAATGATTTTATTATTTCATATTATATTTTATTAAGAGATAGCAGCTATGTTATAACACCGGATACAGTATTTAAGAAGTCTTTCTTTTATAACTTTGTACATAAAAGTGATAAATATAAAGATATAGATATTTATAACAATAAATTTGATAAATACTATTCAGGAAAGTTTTATGGAGCGTTGCCTATGTCTATACAAAGTTTAGATAGAAATATAATAACCTGTGTTTATTCTATACCATTAGTAAATAAACAGCCTCAGGGAGCAATAGCCGTATTAATCGAAGAGGATGAAATTAAAAGGCGACTATCTTATATTGATGTTACAAAAGGTGGATGGGCCTACATTATTGATGATAAAAACAGAATCATAACATCAGTTGCAGGAGATAACGAAGAAGTGATCCCTGTAAATATAAATATAGAAAAAAATAAAGGCTTTACGCAATTAAGCTTAAATGGAAGAAAAATGCTTGTGACCTATGTAAAGTCTCTTCAAAATAAATGGACATATATAGCAGTTTTACCTGTAAATGTAGTTATGAAGAAGGTTACCAATATAAAAATGGCTACAATTATTTCCACTTATATTTCCTTGGTTATTGGTATTTTAATTTCGTATTTTCTTGCTTATAAAAATACTCTTCCAATAAAAAATGTATCAACAATGTTGAAGGAATTTTTGAGTAGTGAGTCTGAAGAAGTATATAAAGATGATTATAATGCACTACAGGGGGGGGTGCATAAACTCATTATAAATAGCAGTAAAATGAAGGATGTAATAAATGAGCAAATGCCTTTAATCAGGGCCACTTTTATTCAACGTCTGCTAAAAGGGGAGTTTAGCGGCATTAATGAAATTGAAGCATTATCAAAATATTGTGGTATTGAAATACAAGGCAGCAGCTATGTTGTATTAGTATTAAAAATCAGCAATTTAGAATTATGTGATTCCAGTGAACACATACAGGCAAGAGGCAATGAAAAAATTACCATAAAATATATACTATCAGAATCCTTTGGAAAAAAAATAATGGTAAATGATTTAAGTAATAATAAAATTGCTGTTATTTTATCACTTGACGATAATGAGAATAGTGTTAGAAATCAATTAGAGACATTAATAGAAGGAATTCATGATGAAATATTTAAAGCATTAAATATAACAGTAAATATTGGCATTGGGAATATATATAATGACATTTTGTTGACAAAAGAGTCTTTTAATCAGGCTTATGAAGCTTTAAGTTATATTTCATTAAATAATGAAAAAGTATCTTTTTGGTTTAGCGATATTCCAAATGAAAGTGACGGATATTTTTATCCTATTGAAACCGAAATGAAATTAATGAATTTCATTAAGGCTGGAGAGGTAAAAGAAGTCAAAAAGATGTTTGATATAATATATTCTGAAAATTTTTCAGACAGAGTTTTAAATTCAGAAATGTTAAGACAGTTAATGGCAGATATGAAAGGAACTCTTATTAAGCTTCATAATCATATTACAATTTCTAAGGAAATTAAGGATGTAGTTGATAATATTGGCTATGATAATGAGATTGAGGAATCATATAGAGAAATTAAAAACATATGCTTAATATTATGTGAGAGTATAAATGAGCAGAAGAGGAGCCATAACATAAGATTAAGAGATAAAATAATAAAGTATATTGATGATACTCATATGGAATCTGCTTTGTCTTTAGCAAAAATTGCATTAAAATTTGATTTAACGGAAACCTATACATCCCAATTCTTTAAAGAACAAGTAGGAGAGAATTTCTCAAGCTATATTGTAAACTTAAGAATAAAACATGCTTGTGAACTATTAAAAAATTCAGATTTAAACATTAATGAAATCGCTGAGACGGTTGGATATAATAGTGCACATGTTTTTAGAAGAGCGTTTAAGCGAGTAAAAGATATTAGTCCAGCAGAGTTCAGAGCCATATATAAGATTAACAAAGAATAAATCTTTTAAATTCAACAAAACTTCAGGTTGCATTATTAATATAGATAAGTATAGCCTTTATTGGAATGGAATTTTATATACAAGTCCACTCAAAAAAAGATACAAATTTTGCAAAAGGTACTGATGAATAGATAGAAAATAAATGAATTTTGTACCTATTCTAAAAAAAAATCACCTAAAATAAAAAAAGTCCTCATTAAAATCATAGTTTTTGGATTTAATTTTATAAAGAAAACCTTTAAATTTTTTCTATATCAAATATAATAAATAATATAAGTTCTACAAAAAAACTTTCTTATTTTTAAAATTCATTGTTTATTATTACTAAAAAATAATGAATAAATAGAGAGGAAGCTTAAAGTACTTATTAAACAATAATAAATAATTTACATTAATAATTTTAAATTTCAATTAATTAGTTATTTAGTATTTGTTTATAATTTATTCATTAAATATAAAAAGGAGGGATTGTATTGGAAAGAGTAGCAAATGTAAGAAAAAGTAAAAAGCTGAATACGGAAGGAAATACTTTACTTAGTTCAATCAACAAATATAAAGCTTTTTACATTATGTTGCTTCCCTTACTAATATATTATCTAATTTTTCATTATGCGCCAATGTTCGGTATAAGATATGCTTTTTATGAATATGGCATTGGTGGATTAGGAGATTTTATTGGTTTAGAGAATTTTAAAGAACTTTTTAGAAGCGAAAGCTTTATCTATGCCTTTAGGAATACTTTGATATTAAGTCTTATTAATCTATTTCTTCAAATGGTATTAGCTATAACAATGGCACTATTATTAAATGAAATAAATAGTCTTGCATTTAAAAAGGTTATTCAGACTGCAATATATTTACCGCATTTTATATCATGGGTTGTTGTTGCATCAATATTTACAATGATTTTGTCACCTGAAACAGGAGCAGTAAATCAAATTATTAAGTTTTTTGGTGGAGATCCTGTCTACTTTTTAGCTAATGAAAAATGGTGGAGACCAGTTTTTTTCCTAATAACAAGATGGAAGGAAACAGGATATGCATGTATAATATATATAGCATCCATGGCATCTATTGATCCTCAGCTATATGAAGCTGCAGAAATTGATGGTGCTGGAAAGTTAAAACAAACAATGTATATTACTTTACCTAGCCTAAAGCCTACAATTCTTGTTGTTTTAATACTAACTATGGCAAAAGTACTTAACGTTTTTGAATCTGTTTTTGTTTTATACAATCCTTTAGTATATAAGGTCAGTGATGTAATTCAAACTTATGCATATCGGGAAGGTTTGATAAATGCTAACTATGGTTATGCTACAGCAGTTGGTTTGTTTAAATCTTTTATTGCATTAATATTAGTACTTATTACTAATACAATTAGCAAAAAAGCACAAGGGGAATCAGTTCTATAAAAGGAGAGGAAAAAATGGTTCAGAAATTGAATTTTCAAAAAGGAAATAGAGGAAGAACTGTATTTGTAATATTTAATACATTATTAATGTTTGCAATACTACTATTTATGTTTGTTCCTATTATGAAGGTAATTTCAGATTCATTAGATCAAAGGGCTGGATATACTTTGACTCTTTGGCCTAAAGAATTTACATTAAATGGGTATGCTAATATAGTACAAAGATCAGCCCTATATAAGCCATTTATTATTTCTGTAGTCTTTACAGCAGTAGGTACTATGTTTTATTTAGGCATATCTACAATGGGTGCATATGTTCTTAATCAAAAAAAGATTCCAGGAGCAAAAGGATTTCTTTACTTTATGATGTTTACTATGATGTTTCAGGGAGGTCTCATTCCACTCTATATGGTAGTTAGAGGGATTGGGTTATCTAATAATTTATTAGCTCCTTTATTGACAGCAGGATTAGGCCAGATAACTTATTATGTAATACTGCTAAAGAATTTTTTCGGTACGATTCCGGCAAGCTTATCTGAGGCTGCTGAGATAGATGGGTGTACACCTATGGGGATATTTCTGCAGATAGTATTGCCAATGTCAAAGGCAGGACTTGCTGCTGTAGGGTTGTTTTATGCAGTAGACTTATGGAATCACTTCTTCTACTTTGTAATTTTCATTAATGATAGAGAGTGGTACAATTTTCAGGTTAAATTAAGAGAATTGGTTTTACAGGATGAGCAGCTTGATTTAGGAGAGGTTCAGGTTTTCCCAAAAACTTTGCAAAATGCTGCTATAATTGTAGCTATGATACCGGTACTTATTCTTTACCCTTTTTTACAAAAACATTTTGTTAAAGGTATAAATTTGGGAGCTGTAAAAGGTTAAAAGAATGGCTTGCATCTTGTATTGTTCAAGGTATGCAGAC
>CAYYEC010000022.1:0-3483 GCA_964470745.1 uncultured Eubacteriales bacterium
TACTAATAAATATACAAATAGCAATACTTACTTAGGACCTTCTGTACTTAATATAGATTTTTTTTCAAATATTCTTCATGAACTAAAGACTCCTTTGTCTGTAATTCTTGGCAGTGTCCAATTGATAGAAAAATTGCAAAGAACTAATGAGTTTCCAATGAATTCAAAACATCATCAAATCATAAAGCTAAATAGCTACAGGTTATTGCGATTAGTTAATAATCTACTTGACTTATCCAAAGCAAATTCAGGATTTCTCAACATAAATTTGACTAATTCAAACATAGTTTATTTAACTGAAGAAATAACCCAGTCAGTTATTCCATATGCTCAACATAAAAATATCTCTATAAGTTTTGATACCGATTGTGAAGAAATTATAACAGCTGTCGACGTAGGTAAGCTAGAAAGAATTATTCTCAATTTGCTTTCAAATGCCATAAAGTTCACCCCTTCCAATGGCGAAATTCTCGTAAATATTTCAAAAAAAACCGATATGGTTTGCATATCTATAAAGGATAACGGTATTGGTATACCATCTGATAAGCAAAGTGCTATTTTTGAGCGCTTTAAACAGGTGGATGAGCATATTTCAAGAAATTCATATGGAAGCGGCATAGGGCTTTCAATAGTAAAATCTTTTGTTGAACTACATAAAGGAACTATTTTACTTATTAGCGAAGAAAATAAAGGAAGTGAATTTATTATTGAATTACCAATCAATATAAATTCATCAGAGACTGAAGAAATATCTACAGATAAAACTTCTCAATGTAGAATCATTGAATCTTTAAATATTGAGTTTTCTGATATGTATAAATCCGTATCTTAAATATAGCTCATAAATATTTACAGGCTATCTTTATATTAAACGCACAAATAATTCTACATTAAGTTTATAATGATATTTGTGCGTTTAATGAGTTTTATAGGTGTAGATTTCGCGTAAGCCAAATTAAAATGTAGAATAATTCACGCGAAATCTATAAGACAGATGCATCATTACCTTAAAGCTACTAGCACACATGCCTGAACTTCGGTCAAGCCTTTTTCTTTAATTAACCCAAGTAATTCACTATTGTACGTCCCTGGCTGCAGCCAGATATTTTGTATACCTAATTGTGCAGCCTCTTCAATAACAGCACTACCTCTTTTTGGCGATATAACCATGTCAATTACTTCCGGTTTTTCAGGGAGTGAAGATAAATCTTTGTAGCATTTGTCGCCTTCAACCTCTTCATACCCAGGATTTACCGGATATACGGTATACCCTCTTGACTTTAATTTTTTGTAAATCATATTTCCATATTTCTTTGAGTCAGTATTTGCTCCCACTACTGCCCAGACTTTCTTTTCAAGCATCATTTCTTCCAACATAATCAAATCCCCTCTCTTTTATCATCTTTTCGTTTTTATCCAGTGTTATGTATCCCTTTTTTCCAATTTCAATCAAAACTTGACCATTGGAAACATCAGTTATTAAATCAACAAAATCTTGTTTATCACTAACGCCAATGTATACTGTAATCTCTACATCTTGTTCATATTTTATGTCTTTAATCGGGTAATCATTCACCATAATCAAATTCCGAATCTTCCCAAACATAGTATACTCTGTAATTATGATTATTTCCACACAAAGCTTCTTGACTACTATCTGTGCAGCTTCAATACCTAATGAAGCACTTTTACTATAAGCTCTGATAAGACCGGATGCTCCAAGTAATATTCCTCCGAAATATCTGGTAACAACCACAACCAGATTTTCAACTCCCATTCTTTTTATTACTTCAATAATAGGCATACCTGCTGTGCCGGAAGGTTCTCCATCATCGCTATATCTTTGTATTATAGTATTCCCACCCAAACTGTAGGCATAAACATTATGTCGCGCGTTCCAGTATTTTGATTTCAAACTGTTTATAAACTCTATAGCTTCTTCCTCTGTTTTGATTGGCTTTACTGTAGCAATAAATCTAGACTTTTTTTCTTCAATTTCATCTGCCGCTTCACATAAAACAGTCTTATATTCCTTTTCCAAATATCGAGCCTCCACAAAAATAAAAGATAGTAATATTACTATCTTTTATTTTATCATTTTTATATCAATTATCAACTAGCTATCTCTTCTCCTAATAATTCTTTTAATCTTCTATATGATAAATTTAAAAGTGATTTGTCCTGACTGTATGTAACCTTGTTAATCGCTTCATCAATATCAAAAAAGCCACCCTCAGAAAATTTTTCTTTTTCTAGAATTTCGAATTTTTCACTTTGAGATTTCATTATATACCATGTGATTTTATTACAGACTGGTTTGTTTCTTGTTACTGAAAAGAACTCATAATTTGTACGACCTGCTGTAGAAATAATATCTGCCGAAATACCTGCCTCTTCTTGCACTCTTTTTATAGCAACCTCACTTGCTAACTCACCATTTCTAACGACTCCCTTTGGTAGAACCCATTCTTCTTTTTCATTCTTAAGAAGGAATACCTTATCTTGGTAAAAGACCACTCCACCTGCACAGTTTCTTAACAGCATATTAAAAAACTCCTTTCATTATTAAGTTTGTCGACAACAGAAAGTATTGTTAAATATATTTAATAATACTTTATATTCTTATATATATTATAATACCTTATCTGGCGATTTTATTCAATGAATATCAAAATATATATTAAAATTCCTTAACATTAAGTTTACTATTCAACAATATATTTTTGTATCTTTCCGATTTTATCTTGGCTCATTACCGTCTTTAACTTAACACCTTCCTCAATATATTCGCTCTCAATATATTTTCCATTCTCATGAATATATGAAACAACCCACCCCTCACTGTATGGAGCTATTAATTTTACTTCTATTTCATTAATTGAACACATTTCACATATGCCTTCAAGTAATTTGTCTACTCCAGATCCATCCTTAGCAGAAATTTCATATACTCTTTCATAGACAGCAGTTTCAGGTATTCTTACAGGTTCATTAGTTAAATCGATTTTATTCAACACTAATATACTTGGCTTTTTTGTCGCTCCAAGGCTAGTTAATGTTTCATTTATTACACGCAAATGTATTTCTGCTTCACTACTTGATATATCAATAACATGTATAAGTACATCTGACAGCAGAGCTTCTTCCAATGTAGATTTAAAAGCATTTATCAAATCATGCGGAAGTTTTCTTATGAATCCTACAGTATCAACAAAAAGAGCTTCATTACCATCCTTTAATTCTAATTTTCTTATTGTAGGGTCAAGAGTTGCAAACAATTTGTTTTCTGCCAGTACATCTGATTTACAAAGTTGATTTAATAAAGTAGATTTCCCAGCGTTTGTATAACCTACAAGTCCAAAAACCGGAACCTTATTTTTAATTCTATTTTGTCTCATTACAGCTCTTTGTCTTTGTATTTTTCCTAACTCTTCTTCTAAAAAGTTTATCCTTCTTCGAATATGTCTTCTATCAACCTCAAGC